>SEDG01000640.1 GCA_004295885.1 Pedobacter sp.
GTAGAAGCTCCTCACGTTCCATATCACCAGAGTATAATTTACGAGGCTCACGTAAAAGGGCTAACAGCGACTAACCCAGCATTGCCCGAAGAGTTTAGAGGAACTTATGCAGGAATTGCGCATGAGGTTACCATAAACTATCTGAAATCTTTAGGAATTACAGCCTTAGAACTAATGCCGGTGCACCATTTTATCAACGATCACCATTTGGTAGAACAAGGACTATCCAACTATTGGGGCTATAATACCATTGGTTTTTTTGCCCCAGATTCTCGTTACTCGTCAAGCGGAATTGCAGGCGAACAGGTTATTGAGTTTAAAGACATGGTGAAGGCGCTTCATCGTGCGGGCATCGAGGTCATCTTGGACGTGGTTTACAATCATACTGCAGAAGGTAATCACCTTGGTCCAACTTTATCTTTTAAAGGAATCGATAACACTGAATATTATCGTTTAACTGAAGATGGTAGATATTACATGGATTTTACGGGCACCGGCAATACCTTAAACGCCCATTACCCAACCGTACTACGTTTAATGATGGATAGTTTGAGGTACTGGGTTTTAGAGATGCATGTAGACGGTTTCCGCTTTGATTTGGCCTCTACCTTAGCAAGAGGATTGGACGAAGTGAACATGTGGCGGGGAGAGAACAGCATGCTTAACGAATTTGCATTGCGATTTGCAGGCAGTCCAGATCTTTACCAAGACGATAATCGTACACCCATAGCCAGTATCAATCTGATTACCGCACATGATGGTTTTACCTTAAATGATCTTGTTTCTTATAATGAAAAACACAATGAAGCCAATGGCGAGGATAACAAAGATGGGGAAGATTATAACAGGTCGTGCAATTATGGAGTGGAAGGCCCAACCGTTGATCCGCAGATAGTGCAGATTAGGCAGCGACAACAACGAAACATGCTAGTTAGCCTCATGCTTTCTCAGGGGGTGCCCATGCTGGTTGCGGGCGATGAATTGGGCAGAACGCAACAAGGCAACAACAATGCCTATTGCCAAGATAATGAAATCTCTTGGCTAAATTGGGAGGCAGTAGATCATGAGCTATTGGCCTTTGCTAAGAAGGTGATTATGATTCGTAAAACTAATCCAGTATTCTCAAGGAGGAAATGGTTTCAAGGCGAATCGATTAAAGGATCAGGTATTAAAGATATCAATTGGTTTTTACCCGATGGGATGGAAATGGAAGACCATAACTGGAATGAGGATTATGCAAAATCGCTCGGCGTATTCCTTAACGGTGATGCAATTAGAGGAGCCAGCGAAATAGGCGAAAGAATCATCGGCGATAGCTTCTATATCATTTTTAATGCCCATCATCAGCAGCTTTCGTACACATTACCCGCACAAAATTATGGAAAACAATGGCAGCTGATCCTAAATACCACCAACGAAACACCCTTAGAAAACACCCGCTTTAGTGCAAAGGAAACATTTGAGGTGCCAGGCAGGAGCGTTATCGTATTAAGTTGTAGTTTAAGGACTGGAGATATACCATCAATTAATTATTAAAACCCATAGCTCCATACGCTAATTTGTTTTCTTGGTTTTTACTGCTCGGCTTTTCTTTTGTTTTGGTTGAACAATAACTGGCTTTTTACGACCTGTCTTGTTTGTAGTTGTTGATTTTTTCCTGGCATTTTTTAAGCGATATTCCAGAAGATATAACCTTGTTTCCCATTTTTCTATTGTCGCATCGTCTTTTGTAGGTAGCCCATTTGGTTCCAACAAGCCGAGGATTTTAGCAAGCTCTCTTGAGCTATCGGCCTTTTCTTGGTTCTCCTGTAACCATTTCTCTTGTTGTGCAGCCATAAATTGTTGGTATTCGAAGATGGCTTCCTTAATTAATTTCACTTCTTCTTCCTTCGATTTGTTTTTGCGGAAAATGATCATTTGCCTGTTCCATGCCATGGCATTACTTGGGTCAGTCTTCACGGCTTTCTGGTAAAGTTTCAATGCGCCTGCAATATCACCAGATTTTTCGGTGCTAAGCGCCGTGTGGTACAGCTGATTAGATTTTATGTTCTTTCGATTGGCCATTTGACATTTCAACAA
>SEDG01000641.1 GCA_004295885.1 Pedobacter sp.
TAAAACAATTAACCAGTTAAAAACATTTCAACTTTCAAAATGTCACAGGGATCAAATTTTGTAGATTACGTAAAAATATGTTGCCGTTCTGGTAAAGGTGGCGCAGGTTCTGCACATTTGCACCGCGACAAATTAACTTCTACTGGCGGGCCAGATGGTGGCGACGGTGGTAGAGGTGGACATATCATCTTAAAAGGAAATTCTCAATTCTGGACATTACTTCACTTAAAATACCGTAAGCATATTATCGCAGAGGATGGTTTAAGCGGTGGAAGTAGTCAGAAAACGGGTAAAACCGGTAAAGACGAAATTTTAGAAGTTCCACTAGGAACAATTGCACGTGACGCAGAAACTGGAGATATCATTTTCGAAATCACGGAGGATGGCGAAACCAAAATATTAACTCCCGGTGGTAGAGGAGGATTAGGAAACTGGCATTTTAAAACGCCTACCTTACAAACACCTCGTTTTGCGCAACCAGGTGAAGCTGGTAAAGAGGAGTGGATGGTTTTAGAGTTGAAGGTTCTGGCAGATGTAGGCTTGGTAGGTTTCCCAAATGCAGGAAAATCAACCCTGTTATCTGTTTTATCTGCAGCCAAACCAGAGATAGCCGATTATCCATTTACAACCTTAGTTCCAAACTTAGGCATCGTTTCTTACCGTAATGGAAAATCTTTCGTAATGGCAGATATTCCAGGAATTATAGAAGGTGCTTCAAAAGGAAAAGGATTAGGTTTTAGATTTTTACGCCACATCGAACGTAACTCAGTGCTGCTTTTCATGGTGCCTGCAGATACAAGTAGATCGATAAAAGAAGAATACGAAATCTTAAAAAACGAGTTGCAAGAATTCAATCCAGAATTAATGCAGAAACCTCAGTTGTTAGCAATAACAAAATCTGACATGTTAGATGAAGAATTGAAGGCAGAAATGAAGGCCGACTTGCCTAAAGTTCCATACATCTTTATCTCTTCAGTTGCCCAACAAGGCATAACAGAGTTGAAAGACATGTTGTGGAAAGCAATAAATGAGGAAATTTAATTTCAAGCGTCATACTCTGCTTCCCGATGTGCATTCGGAACAAGTGAATGGGCATCGTAAAGCGATAAAATTTGTCATCCGATGAATATCGTCAACTATTTAGGTTTCATCGGATGACTATCAAGTACCTCACACATGGTTGCCCAATGAGAATTGCCATTGCTTTATTAATCATATAGCTATCTTGATTCCTCCTTTATTATGGATGGTCTTGTCCCGATATCTATTGGAAGTGTAATCACTTTAGTCTTTCTAATCTAAAACGTATATTTGGCTACAATGGGAGTCAAAGTTTCACTCTACGATAGATTTAAGAATAGATTAAGAAACCTATTGTATAAGGCTTTCCTGAAAAACTACGGTTTTGGTAGTAGAGTTTCTAAAAATACATGGGAGCAACAATTTGCCAAAGGCGATTGGCGCTACTTGCAGGGTAAAGATGAAGCCGGACATTACGAAACCATTGTTCAAATGTATAAATCGCTTTCAAAAAATGGAAGCATTTTAGACATAGGTTGTGGTGAGGCAGTATTATATGGATATTTCTGTATGGCTAAATTAAATCCTAATTACTTGGGTATTGATATATCTTCAACAGCATTAAAAACTGCATCCAGTTTATTTCCGACTGGTAAATTCAAACAGCTAGATTTTGATAAGAGTAAGTTAGCGGAGAA
>SEDG01000642.1 GCA_004295885.1 Pedobacter sp.
AAATTAAAATAAAAAGTTATGGCTTTAGAAATAACAGATGCAAACTTTGAGGAGCTTGTATTAAAATCAGATAAACCAGTATTGGTAGATTTTTGGGCAGAATGGTGTGGTCCATGTCGTATGGTAGGTCCTATTGTTGATGAAATCGGAAAAGAATACGAAGGAAAAGCATTGGTAGGAAAAGTTAATGTTGACAATAATCCACAAATTTCAACTCAATTTGGTATCCGTAATATCCCAGCTTTGTTGTTCTTTAAAAATGGTGAAGTTGTAGATAAACAAGTTGGTGCTGTTCCAAAATCAGTATTAGCTGGTAAGTTAGATAAGCAAATTTAAACCTTCTCGTCATTGCGAGTTACGAGGCAATTTCATTGCTGAATAAAAAGGTCATCATATATAATCCGAATTCATTATTGAGTTCGGATTTTTTGTTTCATTAATTTGAAAATACTCGAATTTGTGCGTCATTGCCAGCTTGACTGGCAATCGTAATGCGATAGAAGGTAAATCTCCATAAAGAATGTTTTACGGCGATATAGGACTTTTAAAATTTTAAGTAACATATTTATGATCCGAATTCAGTTTGCATATTCGGATTTTTTATTGTCCCATATTTTTTGTTCTTTTAAGAAACAGTTTAGTTTCGAGTTCATTGATTGGTTCGTGTCTCCACGAACCTTAAACAAATAAATTATCCCAAAATATGAAAGCTTTTAATCTTCAACTATTAAACCTACTTGCAGCTAGTTTTTTGTTGAGTTGCGTAAATGAAACAAACGTTTCTGCTCAAAATCCTGTAGAAACTGGCAAACAAATTAGATAGGCCATGGGCAATATCAGTAATGCCAGATGGTCGTTTTTTCATCACTCAAAAAGGTGGCACGATGGTTATCCTGTCTGCAAACGGAGCGCTCCAGAAGACCATTACTGCACTTCCAAAAGTAGATGATTCTGGTCAAGGTGGATTGCTAGATGTAACCTTAGCACCAGACTTTGCCAAAAGTAGGATGGTCTATTGGGCATATTCCGAGCCACAAAGTAAAGGCATATTATTAGCTATAGCGAAAGGAAAACTATCAGCTAATGAAACTGCAATAGAAAATCAGACAGTTATTTACAGAGCAACACCCGCTCATACTGGCCGATTGCAATATGGTTCGAGAATAGTATTTGATAAAAATGGAAACCTATTTGTAAGTACAGGAGAACGTTCCGATAAAGAAATTAGGGTTCAAGCTCAATATTTGAATTCTTCATTGGGCAAAATTCTTCATCTCACGCCAGAGGGCAAAGCTGTTGCAGGTGGGCCATTTGCTACCAAGGAAGGGGCTAAACCAGAGATATATTCTTTAGGTCACCGCAATCCAGATGGTTTGGCCATTGACCCAAAAACAGGCGAACTATGGGAAGCTGAGTTTGGCCCGAAAGGTGGAGATGAACTTAATCTCATTAAACGAGGCAAGAATTATGGTTGGCCAATTATTACTTATGGTGTAGAATATAGCGGCGCTAAAATCGGTGATGCCATCCAACAGAAAGATGGTTATGAACAACCCGTTTACTATTGGAACCCTGTTATTTCTCCTGGAAGTATTACTTTTTACACAGGGAATTTAACAGAATGGAAGGGCAATTTATTTGTGGCTGCTTTAAGTGGTTCGCATATCATCAGATTGGTTTTAAAAGCAAATAAAGTAGTAGGCGAGGAAAGATTACTAGCGGATGAAGGCGAACGTTTCCGTGATTTGGTTACAGGGAAAGATGGTGCTTTGTATGCCGTAACCGACGGTGGTAAGTTATACAGAATTGCTAAGAAATAATTATACAAAAAGATGTCATCCTGAGCTTGTCGAAGGAATCTTTTTGTATCCGTAACATTCATAAATTATTTGATATCGGTTAGTAAATCACTAACCGATATTTTTTTTTGAGAAGCAGACGCATACATTTTGGGCTTAGCAATAGTCATCCGATGAAAATATAACAGTTTCGTATATTCATCGGATGACTAAACAGATGCGTACAGATAAACACAGATTAAATTAACTGTGCCTCTCCTTTTTTTCTGTGATTAATTTATTTTGAAAAGCAAATGCAGTAACAATCGGCTCCGATAGTCCTGCTGTTCATTTTACTTCGCTACGCTACGTGCCCATTACCATCAGGTTTAGAGAACTAAAATTGGTACAAGAAGCCAAGAAAGACCTAACAAGCTTTGACAAAATTCTATACAGTTTGCTAGAATTTTGTCAAAGCTAACTTTCGATAGACACAAGAAATATCTAAACTATTTAAGCTGTTCAGCAATTCCAATTAA
>SEDG01000643.1 GCA_004295885.1 Pedobacter sp.
TAAATTAGTCCCGCTTTTCGTTTCAATCTTTTTATCAATTTCCAAAAGGAAAATCTATAAAAAGGATTTACACTTCAATCGGGTTTATAAACAAGAGCTTCTGCAACTATGCCTTTATAAACACCCAGCAACCTCAAATAGAACCACAGAACTTTGTTAAATAAACTGGATAGTAGCGAAAATCCTTTTTGTCATCCTGAGCTTGTCGAAGGACAAAAAGATTGAAGCGAATAGCCAGAGTAACACTAATAAAATTCACTGTCCCTGATTTTCATAAAAACTCCAACACAAAGCAGATTGCCACGGCCGATGAAGAATCGACCTCGCAATGACGGAGCAGGCTTTCGAAATGACGCAGTCTTTAAATCCTAAAATTTCCTTACCTTAGAAAAAATATAAATACTTTGAAACCAGAAGATTTAATAGCACATATCAGTGTTGATGAATACTCATCAACACCTAAATATAAGCAGTTAACCAACGCCGTCTTATCTGCTATAGCCAGTGGTAAGTTAAAGAAAAACAGTCTTTTACCTTCCATCAACGAGCTAAGTTTTCAATTAGAAATTTCAAGAGATACTGCGGAAAAAGGTTACAGACACTTGCGTAAATTAGGTGTGGTAGAATCTGTTCCTGGTAAGGGGTATTTTATTGTGAATACTGATTTTGCCAGAACACTAAAAATTTGTTTGTTGTTCAACAAGCTTTCTACGCACAAAAAAATCATATACGATTCATTTGTTAAAGCTATTGGAGACCAAGCAGTAATTGACTTCTATATTTACAACAATGACTTTGCGCTTTTTAAAAAATTGTTGATTAGCAAGAAAAATGATTATTCCCATTTTGTAATTATCCCTCATTTTAACGAAGGAGGAGAGAATGCACCAGATATCATCAACACCATCCCGAAGGAAAAATTAATCATCCTAGATAAGTTATTGCCAGGAGTAACTGGAGAATATGGTGCGGTGTACGAAAACTTCTCGCAAGATATTTATGCCGCATTAGAACAAGCCTTAAGCAAATTATCAAATTACCACACCTTAAAAATCATTTTCCCGAAAGACAGCTATTTCCCAAAAGAAATCTTAACTGGTTTTTACAGGTTCTGTCAGCAATATGCATTTAGCCACAAGGTGATTCATAACATTAAGGAAGAAGAAATTAATGTTGGTGAGGTTTACATTAACCTGATGGAAGATGATTTAGTGATTCTAATCGAAAGGTTAATCGCCTTACAACTAAAAATAGGAAAAGATGTGGGTGTGATTTCTTACAATGAAACGCCATTGAAACGCATTATATTAGATGGCGTAACCACGATCTCTACCGATTTTAAACAGTTAGGTGAACAAGCCGCAAACTTGATATTAGAGAATAAAACCGATAAGATAGAAGTGCCATTCTATTTGAATTTGAGGAATTCTTTGTAAATATAAGCCGCAGATTCGCAGATTAAACCCGGCGTCGTTGCCAGCTTGTTTGGAGAAGTTGAATAGTAAGAAACCTCGGCGTCATTGCCAGCCTGCCTGGCAATCGTAATGCATCCAGTCGGCTCGGCAAGTCTTTGTTATTGCGCATTAAGGTTTTAGCCCGCAGATTCGCAGATTAAACCCGGCGTCGTTGCCAGCTTGTTTGGAGAAGTTGAATAGTAAGAAACCTCGGCGTCATTGCCAGCTCGTTCCGATAGCTATCGGAAGGCAATTGTAATGTTGTTTGGATAAGTTGGATAGTAAAAACAAACCAAAATATATTAAAATAAAAAAGTCCCAACCATTAGGCGGGGACTTCTTTATGTTGAGAGCGAACTCGTTTATTTCAACGTATAAATGTATGACGTTCTGCAGTCTCCACTTGCATTCCACTCTCTAGTACCACCTGCACTTACGCAATAGATAGTAGTATAACCATCACCAACAGACACAGTACCATCACTCCAAGGAGATACAGTACCTTTGTAATAACCATCAACATAAACTTTTACGTAAAGTCCAGTGTAGTTATCAAATTTAACAGTACAAGCAGCACCACGAGATTTAACTACTGGTTTAGCATCAGAAGCTTGAGCATCTACTTTAATTTTAGGGTTTGCACCTCTAGTTTTAACAGCTGCTGTAGACTTAACTTCTACTTTCTTTTGAGCAAACGCACTGGTTGATGAGAATGCTACTGCCATAAATGCGATCATTGCGCATACAATTAAGTTTTTTGTTTTCATTTTTTTGTTCTTTAAAGTTTAGCTAAAACTACAGCCTATTTTCACCAAAAAAAATACCCACTTCTAGGTATTTTTGTAGGTTTATTATTAAGTATTTTAGCTTTAAATTTTAGCCATAAAAGCAGTAAATCTTATCTTGCGGCATATTCTATTTTAATAGCCTTCAAATTATACCAGCATGTTTAAATACCTTTTTAAAAGAGACACTTTATTTGCTACCCTTGCCGTATTTATAGTGATGGGTTTTTTCTCTTTTATCCCTATTAATACTCATTTCTTAGATCCTATCCATTTAGCACTGAGCGATTTCGATTACAACGACTTGGCTTATGCTAAAATGCACAAAAACGAAAATACCCCTACAGATACCAATATCGTGATCGTTAATGTGGGGCAGGGGAATAGACAAGACATCGCCGCAATGATCAGTACCGTTGATGCGCAAAACCCAAAAGCAATTGGCGTTGACATTTTATTTAACAACAAAAAGGATGCGGTAGGCGATAGCCTGTTATCAACGCTGTTTAACAATAATAAAAAATTAGTAGGTGCCTATAATATTAATGCACCTGGCGGAAGAGGATATTTTTACAAACAGAGCGCAAATAAGGGTTTTGCCAATTTCGTTGGACAGGAAGAAGGGGTGATCAGGCATTTTACACCTGTTGATAAAAAAGAACAAATGCCTGCATTTGCCGCTGCCGTGTTAAAGGTTGCCGATGCAAAAAGTTATGAGGAATTGGTAAACCGTAAACAAAACACAGAAATCATCAACTATAAACGCAGGGCGGATAAATACCTTATTATAGATGGGATGGATTTAATAGCAGGTAAAGCCGTTCCAAGTGTATTTGCTAACAAGATTGTTTTACTGGGTTATGTAGCCATTGGCGTAAATGATGTAGAAGATAAGCACTTTACACC
>SEDG01000096.1 GCA_004295885.1 Pedobacter sp.
AGGTGTAAAATCCAGAGCCCGCACCCACATCAGCTACTACACTATTGCTTTTTAAGGGTAGGGAAGCCAAGGCCAGGTTGGTGTTCTCTTCTTCAGTTCGGCTATTGCGTTCTAGCCATACAACGCCTTCAAAACTCATGACTTGTGCAATCTCCCTGCCCATGTAAACCTTGCCAGTTCCATTAGCCGATGGCTTTTTGAAAGTGTAGGGCGACTGGTCTTGCGCAAAGGCAGTTTGCAGTGAGATCAAAAAACAAAAAGGAATTAGAAAATTTGATATTTTCATAAGGACTTTATTTATAAGACAAACGAAAAGCAGCGCACAAAAGTTTAGCACAAATTTTTTTTCCTTAGTTGGTGGCCCCAGCAGTGAGTGTTTTTGTTGAGCTGCATCTCGACCTGGTGGAGAGATCTTTTTCCTTGGTTGGTGACTCACCAACCCTTTGTAATTTAATTGATTTTTTAATTATAGGTTGGTGAGCCAAAACCAAGGGTTAGAAAATCCCGACTCCCGGGACACAATGAACCAATGATACTAATGAACTAATTCAACCATCTCCCAATTTCCATCCCATAACCCTTCAATACCCCGCCCATACCCATACCTTCTCGATAGGGTCTCGCTATAATCGCCCTGTAGGCAGTTTTACCGTAGTATCATCGGAGTACTATGGGATAACAATGGGGTAGGAACTAAGGGAAGACTGGCAGGAGTTTAGGGGGGAATACCATATTTGCCGAGTGAAATAGAGGTGAAATTTTAAGTATACTATTGTTCAACAGAGATTAACCAAACTTCATATTGTTGACTAAAAAAGAGTTTGCTTGTTTGGGTGTGTGATTTTTTAGAAATGCATAATGAGCCTTATCTCCGGTTTTTTGAATTTTTACATCCGCCTCCTTTATTAATAAGTTTAATAACTCTATTAGCGATTTAAGGTCCCGCATTCTCGGACTGGCTACTTTCCTTGCAATAATTATATCTTCCGTATCGCTATCCAACATATGCCCAGTTTTGGAAACCTTGATGAAAACCATAGCTTGCTCATATACTGTGTCATCTCGATGTGCAATATAAGAATGTCGTAAAAGCATTAAATGATCATGTATTTCTTGGTACTTCTTGTCATACTTCTCGAATAGGGATTTCTCAAGTTTTGACATTCCTGCCTTGTTGTCCGTAAAACATTTGCCGTAGGTGATGATAATTGATTGCCAAAGTGCAAATTCTATTATGTCGTTGGGATTTAGCGATTCCTTTAAAGAAATTAGCTGTTCAGTAACTTGTGTAACAAAAGATAAATCTTCCCTAATAAGCATGAATGACTTTAGTTTCTTAGTTAATTGTTCAGGCATAACATATAATATGTTATTAGGATATTTATCCTTTAACATGTTATAAATATCTGCTGTAGCTTTCTCTTTTTCTGTCATAATAGTCAGTCAATTTGTAATTATTTTTACTTCCCTTAAACAAATTAATTGATTGTATTCGATTTGCATAAAAAAGTTGAAAATAAAAATGTTCAGTCTTTTTACATTTCAAAACCTAAAACCTCATTCACTCATTCAAAACAGCATTGCAGTAAAAACACCTACCACAACCCGTAGTTTTACTTATTGTAAATCAATAAATTAAGTGTAGATTTATAATTAACTATTTCAAGTAATAGTTAAAACAAATTAACCGGCTCGCTCCAAATATTTATTGAAAACGCTCCTCCTCCTTATCATCAGTAGCTTGCTATTGTTTACTGCTCCACCACGCAAATCTGTTCCCTTTCCTGGACCAGTGGCAACCTGTTACGGCAATACGCCTTGCACAGCTTGTTCTAATTGCTCTGGTTGTAAATATTGCAACAATGGCGGCAGTTGTGGCATTTGTGCGAAACCAAAAACAATTACTACAAACAACTTAACCTCAAATACAAGCACTACTAAAACCAATGTGTATGTTGGGCAATGTAAATTCGACCTATTAAACATCTAAAGTCAACTCTATGAGTATAGAAAGAAATTTCAATAAATATCTTTTTAACCTTGTTAAAAACAGTGCAATGGATAACAATATCGCTAAAACCATTGCTCTCAACTACCAAAGGCTAAATCGGGATGCAAAAGATAAATTCTTTGAATCGCTTATGCTAGCTCACGTTAATTATAGTGATTCTGCTTTTGACAATATAAGGTTTGAGGAACCCCAAAATCTAGAACAACCATCAATAGGGAAGGATTTTAGATTAAAGGCAGTGCGTATAGCTAATGTTCGCGGTATTCCTGAACCTAAAGACTCCACTAAATTTGGCTTTGATTTATTTGAAGATGGAAAAATTCTTAATGGAATTTTTTTAGGGCCAAATGGAACAGGAAAATCGTCTCTATTTAATGCAATTGAATTTATTTATTCACATGAAGTTGCAGAAAAGAAATTAAGGGTTAAAAATCCTGACAGTTTAAAGGAATCAGATTACTTTAAATATCTTGAACATTTTAATGAAGCACCTGAGTGTGAAATTGATACACCTTCAGGAAATTTTTCATTAAGAAATAGGGTTTTCAAAACTGACGAAGAACTCAAAATAATATACCCAGATACACATTTTATAAGTGACTTTGACATTTACAATAAAGGTCAACTAAACTATCTTGGGAAAAATGATGATTCGGAGTCATTCCATCTTTTAATCGCAAGCAGCCTAGGGCTTCAAGATTACCTTGATTTTACAAACATGTTAAAATCAATTTCAACATATAGAAGAAGCAAAGAAATAACTGACAGAAAAAAAAATACTGATAAGAAGAATGAACTTATTCAAGAAATCAATAAGAATCAAGAGCAAGTCGTTAGTAAATCAGATAAAATAAAAGAATTAAAAATAGGCAATACCGATAATTCAACAGAAGATAGGCGTGAGAGACTCATAACAGCCATCGCTGAAATAATGTCAACATCATTTTCTATCCCCTTTGATAAAATTCAATATTTAAAGATATTTGATAATTATCGCAACACATATGAAAAATTTTTAGGACTTTCTGTAAATCAGAATTTACAAACTGAAGCACAATTTCTTTCTCTTGGGCTTGAACTGATTAATCATTCTGAAAATTGCCCGTTTTGTGAAAACTCAAAATTATCGGTGCCTGAAATCAAGAAGAAAATTGAGAAACGTATACTCGAAATATATGAATTTGATATTGCTTCTAAAAACCTAGAACAAAGTTTCTATAATATTCAAAACACAGTAAGGGATACTTTAACAGTTCTTCAATCAACAGAAAGAGCCTTAAAAAATGAAGTAGAAAGAATTACAGCAATTCCAGAGTTGAATGAAATTCATAAAAACGGAAAAGATCTTATTGACTTATTGTCTTACGAAACAAGAAATTTAATTGATTTTGATCAAAAAATTTCCAAAATTACTTTATCAAACAGCCTACTTTCGAGAAAAAATGAAGAAATTTTTAATTTAATACAAAATAAGGAAACAGCACTTTTAAGTGATATCATAAACATACCTTCGGCGATTGAAAAATTCGCCTCACGAAGGAGCCAAATATTATTGGAAATTAATACTCGCTTAGCATCTGTGCAAGAGTTAATTACGCCAAAGCAACAAATTTTAATTTTGGAAGCAGAGGTTAAAAATCACCAATCAATTATAAATATTAATGGGCAGCAAATTAAAGTGCTTGAAAGGGATATAGAAAGATTAACAGCAACCATTGATACAATTGCAGAGATAAAAATAAAAGCAGGCGAATTTGCAAAACTTTTAGATTTTGAAGTAAATAAATTAGTAGCTAATTCATTTGAACCTATTAAGGAAACAATCACAACTATTCTTTCTGACTATTTAAAAGAAGAAAATGTTTCTCTTCAAATTAGATTGGATGAAAAGCAATCAACTGATGAACCCGACTCAATAGTCACCACTATATTAGCAGAAATACATAGAATAAATACTCAAACAGGTGAATTGGAAATACACTCTCCTTCAAAATACTTTAACACTTTTCGTTTCCGGTTATTTTGCACAATGGTTAGTGTAAGTGTTGTGGTAGCCGCACGTAAAAATTCAGGAATCAATTTACCTCTTGTGCTTGATGATGTTTTTTACGCAAGTGATTACAATAGCAAAATTACATTTAAACAATTCATACTGACAATTCTGAGTATTTTCAAAAAATTCAACAGCGAAATGCCATTGCAATTAATCTTATTCACACATGACGAATTAGTTTTTGATTCAGCATTGGATGCTATATCTGAATTTGAAACCTCCTCGGCCGAATTATTACTAAACCAATTGATAGATGAACAATGGAAAATACCTATTGAAAATAGGACTGCATTTGCAAGGCTGTTTCCCGCAAAAGATGTTGAGCTTACTGTAACTCCAAGTTTATTTGGAAATTACTGGGATTTGACTTATAGAATTCCAACTCAATTAGAAAACATTTTTAATGAGCAATAAAATGGAAGCGAAACCGAAAACTAATAGCGAGAAAAACGGCTATGCCATTTATTCTTATGTAATAACTCTTATTATTTTGATGCTTGTAATAATTAGCGGATTTGCTATTAACATTTACATTATGAATAAGCAGTTTACTAAAAATCGTACTGCCCTTTCAAATTCAAAACAAGTAAATAACCCCCTTAAAAACCTTAAGGTGAATTCTAAAAAACAGATAAGATTAAAAGAAGAAGATTTGTACAGGTTTAACAATCATATTGACTATTTAACAGAAAAAGTAGAAAATGAAGTAAAAAGATCACAAGAAAATAATCAATATGATATTGACCGAATTAATACATTTCTAGCAATCGGAATTGGTTTACTTGCAATAATAGGCGGACTACTTCCTTTGGTTGTCAATTTCTTCAGTCGTGAAAGTTTAGATAAAAGAATGGAATGCATTGAAGACGATGCAGAGTTAATCCAACTGTCTTCTAGTGAAGCAAAACGACAAGCAATAACTGCAAAAAATGAAGCAGCGAAAGCAACGAAAAATCTAGGAAAAATAGAAGAAAAAGTCAAATCGGTAAATAAAGGTGTTGAACAATTAACTTCTGAGTTAGAACCTTTAAAAAAAGGTTTGGATGCAGTTAAGGAAGCAACGAAGAAAATTCCTTATATTGATTTACTAGTGTTTCAAAATGCTGTTGCTAAACTGACATCAACCGATGCTCTCAAATTATTCATTGGAGCAAGTAGATATACTGATGTTGCAGCATATCTTCAAAATCTTATTTCGGCGATTGATTCTTTTGACGATGATTTATTTAAAAACAATACAGACTTTGACGCTAAATATTTCAAGAATGTTATTACTGAATTGAAATTAGCTTTAAGAATGGGCCCAATAAGAAGAATTCCGGACGGAAGAAGTTTCCAAGAGAAAATTGATGAGGTTGTGTCTCAACTCGATACATTTGAAACTATGAAGACAAAAGATTTCAAGACACAGTTACTAACTGTCTCGACAACAATTACAGAATTAAAAAATTTAGTTGAAACTAAAAGGTAAAACAATATTCAAACTATGAATGAAAAATCAATTAAGCAAAGGTTGGTGTATGACTTTTTTTATCCCGGAATTCTAGGTTCGATTTTATATGATGTGCTTCCTATTACTTTTAGTGTTCCTTTTTTTACAAGATTGGTAATAGTTATTTTTTTTTCTCTCGATTATTTCCATTTATACTTTTTGATGGATAAGAAATTTACCAATTCACAGAAAGACACTTGGTCTTATGTTTGTTTTGATTTTTTGGTTGCTGTACTTGTTTTCGCTAGTTTTAAATATGTAGATAAAAATAATTGCATTGCTTTAATTTCTGTTGCGGCTATTCCAGTTTGTTTTGTTATTTACAGTTTCAAACTTAAATACCATCGTCAATTTTACGTCATTTATGCAGCTATATTCGTCCTTTTAGCAATTGCGATTATTTTTTATGAAAATGTTTATGACTATAATTTAATGACACTAACCTTTACCATCTTAATGACATTAACCTACCTAATTTATGTTAAAGTGGTCTCCAAAAACTAATAATGCATCAAATGGAAATAATTTACATTAATTCATTCGAAGAATTTAACAATAAATTCAATCAATTTGAACCAGATACTAGATACTTCTTTAGAGGTGTAAAAAAAGAAGCTTTTAAATTAATTCCAACTATCGGAAGAATTGATCTAGATTTTGCTAGTTATTTCGACGAAATTACCATCTTTAAAATATTTAAAAATCAAGCTTTACCCTTTCTTCCACATAGGCCAATCAATGATTGGGAATGGCTAGCGATAGCTCAGCACCATGGTTTACCAACAAGGCTTTTGGATTGGACATCTAATCCATTAATAGCTCTTTATTTTGCTACTGAAAGTGATTTAGATGATATTGAATCCGATAATTTTGCTGTATATATTTTAATTAAAAAAGAAGGAATTATTTATGATATTCCTAATCACAGTCCATTTGACACTAAAAAGGTCAATTTAATCTCTATACCACATGTAACAAATAGAATAAAAAATCAGTTTGGCTATTTTACAATCCAAGAAGATCCTAAAGTTGAACTCAATGAACTTCTTAAACAAAATAGGGTAAGAAAAGTTATTTTCCCTAATCATCTTAAAAAAGACTTCAGAAGAAAACTGAATACATATGGGATAAATGCAAGCAGCATCTTCCCAGATGTTGATGGAATAGCTAAACATCTTCGCAACACACTTGTCGATGATTTCTAACTCATTGTTAATAATATTAAATTTTCTGATAACTTTTGTATACTCCTTACTAGCGCAAGCGTCTCGCTTGTGATGGGAAAGGTAGCCTACCTAGTAAATGTGCTAATTATTTCAGCTCTGTATGCGTTATCCTTTTCTTTCAGTTCTATAATTCTTTCTTCAGTATTGATATTAAAAAATAACTCTGGAACACCTTCATTGCTTTCAAAGAATAACTTGAATTTATAGTATCCAGGTTGATCAAGATTTGCAGGTATTGCATTTAGAGAAAATGCAGTTGAAGCAGTGACTTCTTTGCTAAATGCGCTTTTGGTAGGTACGCCGTATAAAGTGCTAAGCGCTTTGATAAACTCATTACTTTCTTCGCCTATAGAGCTAAACTTAATCGGGTTGCTGACAAAACCTCCGCTACCCATTCCGCCGTCTTTAGTTAAGCCCGCCGGTATATTTGATTTGAGTTCGAACTGGAGTCCAACTTTTTTACCATTATATAATCCGCTAGCAATATAGATATGGGAACTATCCTTAGGTGTATCTTTAACTATTTTTAAATAAACATCGGCAAATCCTTCGCTTAGATTTGTCTTAGCTGTAATTTCTTCGAGCTGGTCGGTAGCTGTGGTTTCTTTTTTTTCCGTTTGCCCGCATCCTAAAATTATTATTGCACTGAATAAGATGAGCATTCTTTTGTAGATCATAAACTATTTCCCTTTAAAAATATCAAATTTCTCCCTCTCGTTAACCAACAACCTTTCTTGGCATTGCCTGTCTCTTTAAGTAGATTAAGGATTTATTATTTAAAACTGATCAATTCTTGCAGTGTGATCTTTAAGCCATCTGCAAGACATACCATTGTTATCAGTGATGGAGCTGTTATTCCTTTTTCTATTCTATGGATTTGGCTGTAGTCGATACCAGATAATTGTTCCAGAACCCTTAAGCTAATATCCTTTTCATCCCTAATCTTTTTGAGGTGAATACCAAAGTTTTTAAGTAACAATTCTTTATTGAAATCATCCATTGTAACAAATAGATAAAATACCTATAATTTAATTGTAGGATTATTTGCATACAAACATTCCGTTTGTTATATTTGATTTAGTAATTAAGGTATTAATAAGAGTCTTGCAACTACAGAAATCTGAGGCCGTTGAAGCAAGACAGCAGATTAATATCCATATCTATGTGTAGTTGTATATATTTGTACATCGAAATAGATGTGGGTGCTGCTGTAAATCCATTTCAACTTAAGGCCTCAGAAACTTTCATGTAGTTATGGTCGGCAGTCCCACATGTATTGTGAACTTCCCCAACGTTTCAACTTAAGGCCTCAGAAACTTTCATGTAGTTATGGTCGGCAGTCCCACATGTATTGTGAACTTCCCCAACGCAAGACTCGTATAACCAAATACGAGTATGAAAGAACTAAGCAACACTATATGTATGTCTTTATCGCTTTATCCGAAAGCGAATGCAACAGGTTATGTTTTTTCAATCCCCAATCATCTCTATTGTTTTTTTGCATTTAACAGGTTGTATGCGTTGAAGCCGAAGGATCCGGTGTAAACTTTGTTGAAGCAAAGATAATCCCTATCTAAAAACGAAAGATTTACTGATTAAAATAAATTGCTGTGGTTACACAAAAAATAAGTGCCAAGGCTAACTATGCCTTTCATTTCGGCAAGTTTAGAGAAGGGAACGAAAGCGGCCTTGCGTTTTTTTACAATCATTGGTATCCTATGCTGTATTATAGCGGGGTGAGATATATCAAGGATGATGTGAACGCGGCTTGTATTGTTAATGAGGCATTTTTGAGGCTCTGGCTTTTTCGTGACCGAATCACAGAATCTGGACAGATAGAGGTTTTTATCAAAAAGTTGGCTAAAGATGGCTACAAGGCCTATTTCAGGACGAGTTCCCAAAAATTCCAGCGTAACCTGCTGCGGCTAGATGACATTGAGAATTATCAAGAATTTATAGGTGCGGCAGAATCTGGTTATGACATAGAAGAGGAGGTACTTGACCAGCAGGATTTAGACGAACAAATGAAAGAACAATGGGCAAGGGTAACGCAAGTAATCCCAAACCTTACGGCAGACCAACAGCTGTTCATCAGGCTGTGCATTAAGTATTCATTTGATTATGATCGCGTAGCCTGGCATATAGGAGGCATCTCGAGTTATGAAGTAGCTCGAAAAGTGGAAAAGACGCTGGTTTGCCTTAAGGCTATCATAACCGATTCGCAGAAGCTAGATAGTGTGGGGAAGGCCAATAACTTTAAGTTTGAAGGTGATGTGTGTCCAGAGCAAATGGATATCCTGCGGATGCGTTATGAGCTCCAATACAGTTTTGAGGAAATTGCCGCGGCACTCAATTTAAGTCAGGGCTACATTCAGCGTGCGTTTGTACGTGCAATGACCAGGGTGAAAAAAGTTAAACGATAAGTCATGGAAAAGAACACCACTGTTGTGACCCGCAAGATTCAGTTGCTGATTGATTCAAATGATCCTGAGGTGATTAAACAGGCTAGAGACCAGCTTTATCAATGGCAAAACATATGTTTTAGGGCTGCCAATATAATTGTAAGTCATCAGTTTGTACAAGAACAGGTAAAAGATTTCTTCTACTTAACTGAAGACATTAAACTGAAGCTTACAGATCATAGGAAAGATGAAAATGGCATATTGCAATTATCACGGGAGGGTAGTACCTACAATTTGCTCTCCAAGCATTTCAAAGGGCAGGTACCTATGAATATGATGGTCTGCCTTAACCACGTTTTGCTGTCTTACTTTAATAAAGAAAAGGTTTCTTACTGGAAGGGTGAGAAATCGCTACGGAACTATAAAAACAACATTCCTATGCCCTTTAGTGCAGACGCAATCAGAAAATTGACCAGCACAGAAAATGGGAGAGACTTTCGTTTCAATTTTTTCAAGATTCCTTTTAGAACCTATCTAGGTAAAGACAAATCTAATAACAGGGTCATGCTTGAAAGAATAAAAACGGGCGCATTGATGCTACTTACCAGTCAATTGCAAATAGCGAAGGGCAAGATTTTTTTGTTGGCTGCCATTAGAATTGATAAAGAGCAAAATAGTTTAGATCCTACTGTTATTGCGGAGGCCTCACTATCGATAGAACATCCAATAGTTGTGAAGATTGGAAAATATGATTGTGCAATTGGAAACAAGGAAGAGTTTTTACATCGTAGGCTAGCCATAAAGGCAGCAATATACAGGCTACAAAAAGGAGCCGCCTTTAACCATGCCGGGCATGGTCGTAAACGCAAAATGAAAAGTTTGGATGATTATTGGCAAATGGAAAAGCGCTATGTGGAGAATAAATTACACGTATACAGTAGGATGCTCATTAATTTTTGCTTAAAACATCAAGCGGCAACGATTTTGTTGGTTAATCAGCAAGCAAAAGAAGAAATGGCAAAAGAAAATGAATTTCTATTACAGAATTGGAGTTACTTTAGCTTGAAAGAAAAAATTAGCTATAAAGCTGAGATGGC
>SEDG01000644.1 GCA_004295885.1 Pedobacter sp.
GCAGAAGCCAGTGGCGGACGAATATTGTTTAGTGCTGGTTACATGAAAGCGCACCCAACAGACATAGATGTAGTAACGCATGAAACAATGCACATTGTACAAGGTTACGGTTACAGCGCTGGACCTGTTTGGCTAACCGAAGGCATTGCAGATTACGTTCGATATAGATATGGCGTTGATAATATCGGTTCTAAATGGAGTTTGCCCAATTATAACGAAAAGCAAAATTATACAAATAGTTATCGCATAACAGCTCGGTTTTTTGTTTGGTTAGAAAAAAATATCAAGCCAGGCCTCATCTCTACATTAGATGCCCAATTAAGAGCACACCAATATAACGAGCAATCATGGTTAACATTAACAGGCAAAAACTTGCCAGAGCTTTGGGCCGCCTATGCGA
The DNA here is from genome assembly GCA_004295885.1 of Pedobacter sp. Lineage (GTDB taxonomy): Bacteria > Bacteroidota > Bacteroidia > Sphingobacteriales > Sphingobacteriaceae > Pedobacter. Next base: position 401 of record SEDG01000644.1, read on the forward strand.
AAAACCCAGCTGTAGATTTAACGTATAGTGGCAAAGAAATAACTAAATAATAATTGTAAGCGATTGTAATGTTAAATGAGATTGTAAAAATGATAATGGAATTAATAATTAATATTCCTTTATCTATGAGGTAAATCGATTTAACAATACCTTTATAAAAAATACAACTATCTAGAATGAGGGCTGCTCGGGATTTAATGAAAGAAGAAAATAACACAAGGAAATTTACTCCATTAATATTAGGTGTAGATATAGGGGGGTCTCATATCACTACAGGGATAGTGGATATAGAAAAGAAGGGGTTAATTCCTGAATCAATCAAAAGAAAATATATAGATTCAAGTGGTTATCCAGAGAACATTTTAAACGGCTGGACCGAAATAATTAATGAATCTTTTGAGTGTTATAAAGGCGAAATTAAAAGAATTGGAATTGCAATGCCAGGGCCTTTCGATTATGAAAATGGAATTTCATTGATAAAAGACCAAGATAAATTTAAGTCTTTGTATCAGTTAAACATCAAGCAAGAACTGGCACAACGTTTAAGTATCAATCCATCTGATATTAACTTTATTAACGATGCTGCGGCCTTTATGCAGGGCGAGGTATTTTGTGGTGCTGCTAAAGGGTATAGTAGAGCGTTGGGATTAACATTAGGAACTGGATTAGGTTCTGCCGTTGTTGTTAACGGGCAGTCGAAAGATGCAGAATTATGGAATTCGAAATTTTTAAATGGTATAGCTGAGGATTACTTTTCTACCAGATGGTTTGTAACTAAATACAAAAGCTTAACAGATATAACCTTAGATGGCGTAAAAGAATTAGCAGATGTTGTTAAAACCGATTTATACGCCATGCAAGTATTCAATGAATTTGGCCGTGGACTGGGACATTTTTTAGCTGATATCATCAAAGAGACAGAAGCTGAAGTTGTGATTTTAGGAGGTAATATTGCTCAGGCATTTAACCTGTTTGCTCCCCATTTAATAGAGAATTTGAAAGCCCTTCATCTGCATACGGAAATTAAAATTACAGAACTAAATGAACATGCTGCTTTAATTGGCGCAGCAAGTTCTTGGGATATAAAAGTCAACAAACCGAAAAGATATAAATAAACTAAGCAACCCATGAAAAAAATTCTTTCAATTATTTTAGCGTTTGTCCTTGGTATCAGCTTTGCTGAAGCGCAAGAAACCGAAACGTTTAAGGAAAAAGGTTACACGCTCATCTTCAAAAACAATTATAAAAACCTCGATCCAGCCTTAAAAACAAGAATGGTTAAAACATTCTTTAAGGTTTACCCAGAATTGGC
>SEDG01000097.1 GCA_004295885.1 Pedobacter sp.
AAATCACTTACACAGGCCTTTATTAATCTTGTAGAAGATGAAACTATTTTCTGTTTCCCACTCCCTATTCCCCTTTCTATCTATTTCATTCCCAAAACATCAACACCTTGGTCAAAAACGATATCAACTGGGATACCTTTTTTACTTAACCTATCTAAGTCGCCTTGCAGCTCTGCTGCAATAATCCCGTTAGTTTTTTGTGCTTTTTCTACTGCGATTTTATCACCATTTCCTTGAAGCATAATGATGAAGTTAGTTAGCTCATTCATTGCTACTGCAAACTTGTCGAAATCAACTTTGTAAGTTCCATTTGCAGACCTTTGAAATGCACCTTTTTCTTTAAAGAAATTAAAGCATTGCATGTTTGCTTTACCATGTGATTCTGCAGCACCAAAACGTACCGAACGTAACAAGCCAGCCATAAACGTGGTGTAATAGTCTTTAATGTCGCCCGTAAGTTCGCCTTTTTTAAGCAAGCCAGTTACCATATACAAACCTAAAATATCGGCCTTGCCTTCTTCTAGCCATGAATATTGTTCTTTTAATGCAGAGCGAACTGTTCCTTTTCCTGTAATGGTGTTTTTAATGCCTAAGCCATGTGCAACTTCGTGGAACATCACATTGGCAAAAAACGCATCAAACTTGATGTATTTAATTTGGTCTTTATCAATTAACTCATTTGCAATTGGCACTAAAATTTTATCAAACTTAGCTTGCATTGCATTTTTCAATTGCGAACGGCGAGTACCTTTTTTCTGCTGAATAACTTCATCGTTAGGTAAGTTAACCGCTATTGTTTTTGAGCCAGCATTGCAATCTCCAGCATAATATACAACATCGTAAGCATTTAACTCAGAGTCAGTGCCAGGCGTTTCTTTTTTATATTTCGCATCAACTGGTAAACCTTTTTGCAATTCAGGTAGCATGGCAACATATTTCGCCAAACGTTTGCTCCATACTTTATCCTTAACTAAAACATAAGATTCAAATGATGCACGGGCGTTGAATAATTTATCGTCGTAGTTTTCAATCGGACCAATGATAATGTCAAGGCCATTGTTTTTCATGTCAAGCCAAGCGTAGTCACTGGCCGTATAGTCATCGCTTACCAAAGCGTCAGCACGAAGGTTTAGGTATTTCTTAAGACCAGCATCATCCGCAACTAATGCTGCTTGTTTTAACAAACTGCTAGCTTTTTGTAATTCCGTAGCGTAAAGAACGTGATAAGGAACTGAAATTAATTTGCCTTGCTCGGTTCTAATCACAGAATATAGCCCGAATTTATCTTTTACATCAGATTTTTCAAGATCTTCTTTGGTCATCCCAGCAGGATAAAAAGTTCCATTTTCAGGTTTCGGACCGATTCCAGTCACAAAGGGTTTATCGCCATTTAACCTATCCCAAGGACCGTAATTAATCATTATAAACTGTTTGGTTTTTTCGTCCTTAATGGTACTTAAAAGGCTGTCACGCTGTGGGTATGCTTGTTTCCAAAATAATTCGTCCATTATTTTGGCGGCCTCAATTAATAATGGAAGCACTTTTCTTTCGCTTACAGTAAGTGCATTTAAATCTGTACTTAACCGAACCCTTTCGTAAATCGGTAATCGTTCAGCAACATATGCTATTAAACTGTCTTTATCTTTTTTGTCGTTATTAGCTGTTTTTTGCTTTGCGTTATTGCAAGAAAATAGGCTAGCCGTTATAGAAAGGCCTACAAGTAAAGCAACAGTTTTGTTATTATTCTTCATTTGGTTACGAAATTGATTTTATTTTATTTCAATGCACTAAATTAGCAAAAAATACAAGCAAATTTTTATTGATTACCATTACTAAACAAAAGCCATGCCGTTAAAAAAGTCAATTTTAAATAATGCAATTTTATTAGGATTCGGTTTATTTTTAACCAACTGTAGCACCAATAAATATGCCGCAACAGATAAAATTTATAAAAATATGGCGAAGGATTTCTCTAAAACCCTTAGAGCAACTCCACCAGAAGGACAAACCATAGATTCTCTTAACAACCAACAGTATTTTGTGGGTACGGTTAATATGGGAATTAGGAAACCTAATTTTGTAATTATTCACCACACCGCACAAGATTCTTTAGCGCAAACCATAAAAACATTTACTATTGCAAGAACGGCGGTGAGCGCTCATTATGTTGTGAGTAGAGATGGAAAAGTGGTGCAAATGGTGAACGACTATTTAAGGGCACAGCATGCTGGAGCAGGTAAATGGGGAAGTGTTACCGATATGAATTCTTGTTCTATTGGTATAGAAATGGATAACAATGGCACAACGGATGTTTGGACAGATGCACAAATTAATAGCCTTTGCGCTTTATTGGCTACCTTGAAAAAGAAGTATAGTATTCCAACAGCTAACTTTATTGGCCATGCTGATTTTGCCCCAACCCGTAAGCCAGATCCAAATAATTTCCCTTGGAAAACATTAGCTAAAAAAGGTTTTGGATTATGGTTTGATGATGTTTTGCAAATGCCACCAGCAGATTTTGATACTACTTCTGCCTTGCGCATTATTGGTTACGATGTAAAAAATTTAGGCTCAGCCATTACAGCTTTTAAACGTCATTTTGTGGGCAATGATTTAACGCCAACCTTAACAGACCCAGATAAGTTGATTCTGTATAATTTATACAAGAAATATATGTAAAACGTAAGACAGAAAATGTAAGATGTAATGAGGCCATTTCCCATCTTACATTTTCCCTTTTACTTTAAGCTTTCGGTTTCCAAGCTTCTTTTAAACCAACAGTTCTGTTGAAAATGATGTTTCCAGGCTTAGAATCTTTATCTACGTTAAAGTATCCTTTGCGTATAAATTGATAACCAATTCCTTGTTCTGCATTAGCTAAATAAGGCTCAATGTATGCTTGTTTAATCACTTGCATACTATCTGGATTTAAATAATCCTTAAAGTCGCCTTCTTCGCTATCTGGGGATTCTACGGTGAATAAGCGGTCGTATAAACGAACCTCTGCGGTTTCTGCGTGTTTCGCACTTACCCAATGGATGGTTCCTTTAACATTTATACCACTTGTATCTTCACCGCTTTTAGATTCTGGAATATAGGTACAATGAATTTCTGTTACATTTCCATTTTCGTCTTTCTTGAAATCTTCGCACTTAACAATGTAAGCATGTTTTAATCTTACGGTTGCACCTGGCGCCAATCTGAACCATTTTTTTGCTGGCTCTTCCATGAAATCTTCACGCTCTATCCAAAGTTCATTACTGAAAGGAATTTCGCGAGTTCCGCCTTTATCTTCAACTTCTGGATTGTTTTCTCCTATTAAAATTTCTTCACCTTTGGTGTAATTGGTAATGACTAATTTAATTGGATCTAAAACCGCCATTACACGAGTAGCTCTTTTATTTAAGTCTTCTCGAATACAGAATTCTAATAAGCTTAACTCAATTAAATTCTCTCTTTTGGCAATGCCGATGCGCTCGCAAAACTCTTTAATACTTTCTGGAGTGTAACCTCTTCTACGCAAACCACTAATAGTAGGCATACGAGGGTCGTCCCAACCGCTAACCATATTTTCATTAACCAATTGCATTAATTTACGTTTGCTCATTACAGTATAAGTAAGGTTCAAACGTGCAAATTCATATTGTTTAGACGGAAAAATTCCTAATTTTTCAATAAACCAATCATATAATTCTCTGTGAGAGACATATTCTAAAGTACAAATTGAATGCGTGATGTTTTCGATGCTATCACTTTGTCCGTGTGCAAAATCATACATCGGGTAAATGCACCAAGCATCTCCAGTACGGTGATGATGAGCGTGTTTAATGCGGTAAATAATTGGGTCACGCATCAACATATTAGAGCTAGACAAGTCGATTTTAGCCCTTAATGTACAAGTTCCATCAGCGAATTCGCCATTCTTCATACTGGCAAATAAAGCTAGATTTTCATCAACACTACGTTCTCTATAGGCACTTGGTGTACCTGGTTCTGTAGGCGTTCCTTTTTGAGTAGCAATTTCTTCAGCTGTGCTATGGTCTACATAGGCTAAGCCATCTTCTATCAGTTTTACAGCAAAAGAATGTAGCTGATCAAAATAATCTGATGCATATAATTCATTTTTCCACTGAAAGCCCAACCATTGAATATCTGCCTGTTGGCTATCTACATATTCCGTTTTTTCAGTTACTGGATTAGTATCGTCAAAACGTAGGTTAGTGTAACCCCCATATTTTTGGGTTAAGCCAAAATTAAGGCAAATCGCTTTAGCATGTCCAATGTGTAAGTATCCGTTAGGCTCTGGTGGAAAACGAGTTACCAAGATTTTCGTCTTTCCACTACTTAAATCATTCTCTATTAGCTCTTCAATAAAGTTCAATGATTTTTCTTCACTCATAAAAATTATAGATTATAGACTCCAAAGTTAATAAATTAACCCGTTTTATCAGCTATTTGAATAGCTTGTTGAGTGCTTTTATTCTCTTTAAGGTATTTGGAAATGGCAGCATGGTAAGCTATTTGGCCTTTAGGTATCGTTTTAATAAACGCTTGCTTTTTCTCGGGGTCTGAGAGGATACTCGTTGCATAAGCCTGTGCAGCTTTAAATAGGATTTGATTATCCTTCTGCCTTTCCGTTTTGACCACCTTAGACATATCTGGATATTTGCTGATAACAGTCTTATTGCTGTAGTTTTTGAAAATGATGTTGCCCACCTTACCACTTAGGGTTTCGGTAACGATGTTGTTTTTTGAAATTGCCATAGGTTTTGGTTTGCCTAAAGATAGTTAAAGATTAACTAAACCTCTATTATCCTTCGTTCATCTTACGTTCATCCTTCGTTCATCCTTCGTTATAACTGGCTCTAAGCTGGCTCTATGATGGTTCTTGACTTCCTTGTAATTACATTTAAGAGAGGTTATTTAAAAACCACTAATTTCTTTACATTTACATTCCAATTGTTATCAAATATGGACAATACATTGAATAGACCTATTCGGGTTTTAGTAGCAAAAGTTGGCTTAGACGGGCATGATCGTGGTGCAAAAGTGATCGCAACATCATTAAGAGATGCGGGTATGGAGGTCATTTACACTGGGCTACGCCAAACGCCCGAAATGGTGGTAAATGCGGCTTTACAAGAAGATGTAGATGCCATAGGGATCTCGATTCTTTCAGGCGCACACATGACGGTTTTTCCAAAGATTATAACTATCATGAAAGAGAAACAATTAACAGATGTATTATTAACTGGCGGAGGAATTATACCAGCTGGAGATATGAAAAAGCTTCAGGAAATTGGTGTTGGAGAACTTTTTCCGCCTGGAACACCGATGGCAAGTATAGTAACTTATATAGAAGATTGGGTTGTTAAAAACAGAAATTTTTAAGTTATGGCATATCAACAAATCATTGCAGAAGTAAAAGAGCAGATTTTTTACATCACCATCAATAGAGAACAAAAATTGAATGCCTTAAACAAAGAGGTGCTAAGTGAACTGGCTGCTGCTATAGCTTTTGCATCACAGAGTGAAGAAGTGAGAGGGGTACTATTAACAGGGGCTGGTGAGAAAGCTTTTGTTGCAGGCGCAGATATTTCTGAGTTTCAAAATTATTCATTAGCTGAAGGGAAAGAATTGGCCAGAAGCGGACATCAAAATGTTTTCGATGCGATAGAAAATTGTCCAAAGCCTGTTGTAGCGGCCATTAATGGTTTCGCCCTTGGCGGAGGATTAGAATTGGCGATGGCTTGCCATATTCGTGTAGCGAGCGATAATGCAAAGCTGGGTTTGCCTGAAGCTACCCTAGGTTTAATACCAGGGTATGGCGGTACACAAAGACTAACGCAATTAGTGGGAAAAGGTAGGGCTATAGAAATGATTACAACGGCCGATATGATTACTGCAGAAAAAGCTTATCAAATTGGATTGGTAAATGAAGTCGTTCCTCAGGCAGAACTAACCGCAAAGGCAGAAGAGATTTTAAATAAAATTAAAACTAGAGCACCTTTGGCAATTGCAAGTGCGATTAAGGCAGTTAATGCTTCTCTAAAAGAAAATGTTAATGGTTTCGATGTAGAAATTGATGAGTTTGCCAATTGTTTCCAAACAGAAGACTTTAAAGAAGGGGTAGTAGCTTTCTTAGAGAAAAGGAAAGCGACTTTTAAAGGGAGATAGTGTGTTTTTATATACTTAAAAATTCATTTATTTGTTTGATATTCAGTATATTAATTAATAGTACGTGTTATTGGGTATTATAATATACCTATTTATGGGTATATGTTTTATCAGGGTTTGTTCCAATATTTGGTAAACAAAAATTAATCAAATTAACTCGATCAAACATGAAAAAACTAGTATTTACTTTATTAGCTGGCGCAATGCTACTGGCTGGTTCAAATCTAAAAGCACAAAATGCAGGCGTTAACGGTTTCAAATTCGGTATTGGACTTGAAGGCGCTTTACCCCTAAGTGGTTTAAAAGCATCTTATGATGTTGGCGCAGGTTTAACGTTAAGATTTAGTCAAGGTATTGCAGAAAATTTCGATGCAACCTTAACTACAGGTGCAATTGCGTTTATTCCTAAAGATTTAGCAAACGCAAATCTTGATACAAAAGCAGCAATATGGATCCCAATCAAAGCAGGTGGTCGTTACATGTTCTCTGAAAACTTTTATGGTATGGCAGAAGCAGGGGTAACCATTGCTAAAACTTACTTACCATCTGCTGCCGGCGGAAATGTTACCTCGGTAAGTAGTACAAGTTTTACTTATGCGCCAGGTGTAGGTGCTAAATTTGGAGGCTTTGATATTGGCGTGAGATATGAAGGATTAGACGGTGCAGGATTTATGGGATTAAGATTAGGCTTCACTTTTTAACCGCTAAGAAAATAATTTAATTTAAAAGCATCTGTTTCTTGACAGGTGCTTTTTTTATTTGATTTTTTGTTAAAATAGGTGTAGAAAATATTTCCCAAACTAAATATTTATTTATATTTAGCTATTATTTAGTTATTTATATGAAGAAAATATTAATCGTTGATGATGAAGTTAATATCGGGCTCTTGTTATCAAAATTTTTAACGAGAAATTCCTTTAGTGTAGAAACGGCTACAAATGGCAATTCTGCTATGGATCATTTGTCTAAACAGAAGTTTGATTTAGTGCTATGTGATTACCGGTTGGAAGATACAGATGGCAAGGCAATGTTAATTAAAATTAAAGATAATTATCCTAGTACAGGCGTAATCATCATCACCGGTTATTCTGATATTAAACTCGCTGTTGAATTGATAAAATTGGGAGCTTACGACTACATTACTAAGCCTCTATATCCTGATGAAATTTTAAATACCATTAATAAAGCAATTGAAACCCAAATTGCACTTAATGCAGCTGTTGAGCCAGAAGTCACCTCGGGTAAAAAAGAAAAGGTTACTAAAAAAGCTGAAGCCGAAACGGGAGAGTTTGTAATAGGGCAAAGTAGTGCATCAAGAGATTTGATGAAACAAATTATGCTAGTTGCTCCAACATCATACAGTGTGATCTTAACGGGCGAAAGTGGAACAGGTAAAGAGTCTGTTGCTAAAACTATACATTTAAATAGTCCAAGAAAAGATAAACCTTTTGTGGCGATGGATTGTGGTTCTTTAACAAAGGAATTGGCTGGAAGTGAGTTTTTTGGTCACGAAAAAGGTTCTTTTACTGGTGCATTGTATACTAAAATTGGTCACTTCGAAATGGCAAATGGCGGAACATTGTTTTTAGATGAGGTTGGAAATTTATCTTATGAAATTCAGGCTGCATTGTTGAGAACAGTACAAGAGAGAAAGATAAAACGCATTGGTAGCACAAAGGAGCTGGACTTAGACGTACGAATTATCGTGGCAACCAATGAAAATTTAGGCGATTCCATTCAAAAGGGCAGGTTTAGAGAAGATTTATTTCATCGATTTAATGAGTTTTCTATACATCTGCCACCGATAAGCCAAAGAGGAAAAGATATCATGGTGTTTGCAAACACTTTTTTGGGCACGGCAAATGAAGAGTTGAAGGCTATCGATTTGGATAATTAAGTTATGTAAAAAAAATAAAAGCCTCTAAAACAATTTAGGGGCTTTTGTTATTTAATGAGATGTACATCTAAAGCTCCCTATGTCTATTTTTACTTACAAACAGCGTAACTATATCAACCTTGTTATTATTATAGCATTAGGTTGTTTAATTGCTTATTCCCTAATGGGGATATTTGGCTCATTGCTAAGTACACTCGTATTGTACACCATTTTACGTCCAGGATATATTCATTTAACCGAAGTTAAAGGATGGAATAGAAGATTCACGGCGGTGTTACTTTTATTCATCTCTATTATAGTGCTTGTACTTCCATTTTATATGCTAAGCAGTATGGTAATTGAAAAAATTACTGAACTAAATAACGACCAGATTTACTTTAAGAATTTACTTTATAAAATTCAACATCTTTTACCAGTTAATGGGAACATTGGTAAAATAATAGAAGATGGATTAAAAAGTGCAGGAAGCTGGGCAACAGGATTATTCCCCTCCTTAATTTCTGGTGTTTTTAATGTAGTGCTGGGTTTGTTGTTGATGTATTTTTTACTCTACTTTATGTTGGTAGAAAGAGAAACATTTGAGAATGCCTTGATTAAATATGCGCCATTTAGAGAACAAAACGCACATCGATTTGCTGAAGAAATGAGGAATACAACCTATGCAAATGTTGTTGGGCAGGGGTTTATCGCTATCGTTCAGGGCTCATTGGTAAGTTTAGCGTTTTATGTTTTAGGATATAATGACCCGCTTTTTTGGGGTGTCATAACAGCATTTATATCATTAGTTCCCATACTAGGGCCACCAGTAGTATTTGTGCCCGGTGCATTATTGCAATTGGCAGAGGGAAATACCTTCGCTGGTTGGGCCATGTTAATTTTTGGATTTGTTGTCATCATCAATATAGATAATGTGTTGAGGTTTATGATTGCAAAAAAAATTGGCAATATTCATCCGATAATTACTGTAATTGGCGTAGTTATTGGTATTCCATTATTTGGTATATTGGGGCTGGTGTTTGGTCCGTTGTTATTATCTTATTTTTTCTTGCTCATCAAAATTTATGAGACAAGCGCCATGGCAACAGAAAGATTAGAAAGAATTAAAACAAATCATGAACAAGATGAGTTATAATTCAAGATTAACAATAGCATAACATCAGCATTCTATATTTGAAATAACTTATGTTTAACAATAAAAATTAATTATTATGAACGATAATTCGAAAGTACTAGTAGCATTATTAGCTGGTTTAGCTGCAGGAGCAGCATTAGGTTTATTATTTGCACCAGAAAAAGGTAGCGAAACAAGAGATAAGCTAAGCCAATCTTTAAAAGATTTAGGTGATTCGATTAAGGATAAAGCAGCTGATGAAATTAACAATTTGGGCAGCCTAAAAGATAAAGTAGTAAGCTCTATTAAAAGTAAATTACGTGATGTAGAAGATGAGTATTCTACTGAAGTAGAGAATGTTTGAGCTATTTAATTCTAACAGATAATGGAAGAGAAGAAAGAAAAAGACCTTGAAGATATTTTTTTAGATGCCAAGGAATACATCGATACACGTATTGAATATACGAAGCTTTCGGCTGTAGAAAAAGGCTCAAAGATTTTTGCAGATTTAATAACAAGTGGCGCTGTAGTTATCTCCTTCGTGCTGGCTTTTTTATTCGCATCGTTTACCTTGGCCCTGTATCTTTCGGACGTTTTGGGAAGCTACGCAAGAGGGTTTGGTTGTGTTGCTGGCATTTACTTGCTGTTATCTGTTATTGTTTATTTAACCAAGGATAAATACATTGAAAAAGTATTGGTGAATTTATTCATCAGAAAATACTTTGATAAGGTAGCCGATAAAGACGACGACGATGAAGAAAAATTATAGCAACATTAATTCTTTAGATGATTTACACAATGAAGTACAGCGATTAAAAGCTGATTACAAACATCGTGGTGTAATGTTAAAAGAAGATTCTAAAGCATATATCAGTCAGTTTTCTATTGGTAATCTGATTAAAAAGTTTGCAACACCCAGTGGCTTTTTAAAGCTTGATGAAAAAACGAACATTAGCAGTAAAATAATGTCTATTGCATTGCCGATGTTATTAAACAGCACTATTTTTAGAGGCTCTGGTGTAATTACAAAAGCGGTTGGCGCATTAGTTTCTGGAAAATTGGGTAAATCATTAGATGCCGAAAATATTTCTGGTATTTTTAATATGGTAAAATCGGTTTTCAGCAAAAAGAACAAAAAGAAAGACGCTGCCTTTGTAGATTACGGCATACCGCCTGATAGTGAAACTTATTAGAAAAAAGCCACAGTGAAAGCTGTGGCTTTTTTAGTTCAATAGTTCACTTGTTCATCAGTTTGTATAGCGAACAAATACAAAAGGTCCTAGCAAATTGCTAAGACCTTTTTGTTTTTATGCAATTAGCCCAATGATACGATTGAACTAATGATACCAATGAACTATAAATCCGTTTTAATCTTTAACTCCTTTAATTGTTTATCGTCAATTGTACTCGGACTATCAATCATTACATCTCTGCCCGAATTGTTTTTAGGGAAAGCGATAACGTCTCTAATTGAATCTAAACCAGCGAAAATTGAACATAACCTATCAAATCCGAAGGCAATACCACCGTGTGGAGGTGCGCCAAACTCAAACGCATCTAATAAGAAACCAAATTGTTTTTGAGCTTCTTCTGGGCTAAAACCTAAATGTTTAAACATCAGTGATTGCAAAGCTCTGTCGTGAATACGAATAGAACCCCCGCCAATTTCAGTTCCGTTTACAACCATATCGTAAGCATTAGCACGAACGTTTTTAGGGTCAGTATCTAACATGGCAATATCTTCTGGTTTTGGGGAAGTAAATGGATGGTGCATCGCGTGGTAACGCTCAGTCTCTTCATCCCATTCTAAAAGAGGGAAGTCTAACACCCAAAGTGCTGAGAATTTATCTTTATCACGTAAGCCTAAACGAGAACCCATTTCTAAACGCAATTCGCTTAATTGCTTGCGAACTTTATCAGTTCCACCAGCCATTACTAAAACTAAATCGCCAGCTTCGGTTTGGCAAGCTGCCGACCATTTTGCTAATTCTTCTTCGTTGTAAAATTTATCAACAGATGATTTTAAAGTGCCATCTTCATTATGACGAAGATAAATTAAACCCGTAGCGCCAATTTGAGGGCGTTTAATAAAGTCTGTTAATTCATCTAATTGTTTACGTGTATAATGCGCACAACCTTTTGCGTTGATGGCGATAACCAATTCTGCATTGTCAAAAACAGGGAAGCCTTGTCCTTTAACAATATCATTCATTTCGATAAATTTCATATCAAAACGAGTATCTGGTTTATCAGA
>SEDG01000645.1 GCA_004295885.1 Pedobacter sp.
ATGGATGCTGTAGATAGCTACATTCCAATTCCTCCACGTTTGACAGATCTTCCATTCTTAATGCCTGTTGAAGATGTATTCTCGATCACTGGTCGTGGTACTGTAGCAACTGGTCGTATCGAGCGTGGTGTAATCAACTCTGGTGATCCAGTTGAAATCTTAGGTATGGGTGCTGAGAACTTAAAATCTACAGTAACTGGTGTTGAGATGTTCCGCAAGATCCTTGATTATGGTGAAGCTGGTGATAACGTAGGTTTATTGTTACGTGGTATTGAGAAAACTGATATCAAACGTGGTATGGTAATCTGTAAACCAGGTTCGGTAACTCCTCATGCTGATTTCAAAGCTGAGATCTATGTATTATCAAAAGCAGAAGGTGGTCGTCACACTCCATTCTTCAACAAATACCGTCCACAATTCTATTTCCGTACTACAGATGTAACTGGTGAAATTTCATTAGCTGAAGGAACTGAAATGGTAATGCCAGGTGATAACGTGACAATTTCTGTAAAATTGATTTCTCCTATCGCAATGGAAAAAGGTCTACGTTTCGCTATCCGTGAAGGTGGTAGAACTGTAGGTGCTGGTCAGGTAACTGAAATTTTAAAATAAGCTAATTTCCAATTTATTGGGAGTTAAGAATAAATGAAGCAAAGTACCTAGGATTTTTTCTTAGGTACTTTGCTTTCTAAAAACACGGGTGTGGTGCAATGGTAGCATACCGGTCTCCAAAACCGTTGATGGGAGTTCGAATCTCTCCACCCGTGCATACTAATGATAGAGTGATTTGGTAGGCTTCTTAGCCAGTTCAATTTTTCAATCATTTTAATTTATATAATATGGCTGGTGTAGTTCAATTCATTAAAGAATCATACGAAGAAATGACCCAAAAGGTAACTTGGCCTACTTGGGGAGATTTGCAAAATTCTGCAGTATTGGTTTTGGTAGCATCATTAATTATTGCATTAGTTGTTTTTGCAATGGATAAAGGAGCTAATTATATATTAGAAACTTTTTATAATTCACTTTCTAAATAAGGCAACTAGATGAACGATCAGTTAAAGTGGTATGTAGTTAGAGCGGTTAGTGGTAAAGAAAAGAAAGTAAAACAGTATATCGATTCTGAAATTAGCCGTTTAGGTCTTTCTCACTTAGTTCCTCAAGTATTAATCCCAATGGAGAAATACTATCAAATGAAAGAAGGAAAGAAAATTGCAAAAGAGCGTAACTTTTATCCAGGTTATGTTTTAATTGAAGCGGTTTTAGACGGAGAGTTAGAACACGTTATAAAAGGAGTAAATAGTGTTATTGGATTTTTAGGGGACAAAGCTGGAAATGCAATTCCTATGCGCCAAGCAGAAGTTAACCGTATTTTAGGTAAGGTTGATGAAATGAGCCAACAAGCTGAAACAATGAACATCGCATATTATGTAGGTGAGAATGTTAAAGTAATGGATGGTCCATTTAACGGATTTACCGGAGTTATCGAAGAGGTTAACGAAGAAAAGAAAAAACTAAAAGTGATGGTTAAAATCTTCGGTCGTAAAACGCCACTGGAGCTTAACTATATGCAAGTAGAAAAAGAATAAAATTTATTTTAAAAAATATATTTGAGGACTGCAAGATTATTCATATCTTTGCAGTCCTTTTGGTTTATGCTGGGTTGGGAATATCGTAAAAAGAGCATTTTTGTTCAATTTCCCTATCT
>SEDG01000646.1 GCA_004295885.1 Pedobacter sp.
GGTTGTATACCAACTACACCTTCTCCCTCAACTTCTCTAACAGAGCCGTTTGAATCGAAGATAAACCATTGGCGACGCATTAATTGAATTGCATAATCTGACAAGTTTTCAACTTCTATACGGTAAGCAAACATATAATGTTCGTTAGCAGGATTTGAATGCTCGTCTTGGTAAATGGTTTCTACCGAAATTTTTACACCTTGAGTTATAGCTGTAACCATTTGTTAAATTTATAAAAAGCTTTTCAAGAATCAAGCCATTTCAGAAAAAGGTGCAACGTGCTCGTATTTTTCTGCCACTTCGTCTAATATTTGATTAATGGTTTCGATATTTTCTTCTTTAACCAACATCATTCTGTACTGCTTAAAATCAGGTAAACCTTTAAAATAATTAGAATAATGCCTTCTCATTTCAAATACACCCACTTTATCGCCTTTCCACTCAATTGATTTGGTTAAGTGCGTACGGCAAGCAATAATTCTTTCGTCTAAAGTTGGGCCTGGCAAATATTCGCCAGTTTTAAAGAAATGTTTAATCTCACGGAAAATCCAAGGATAGCCAATTGCGGCCCGACCAATCATTATTCCATCTACTTCATATTCCATTCTCCAAGCTGCAGCTTTTTCTACACTATCCACATCGCCATTGCCAAAAATTGGAATTTTAACACGAGGATTGCGTTTAATTTCCCTAATTAATGTCCAATCAGCTTCGCCTTTGTATAACTGAGCCCTAGTTCTGCCATGAATGGTCAAAGCTTGTATACCAATATCTTGTAATCGCTCTGCAACTTCTTCAACGTTTTTGGTGTTATCATCCCAACCTAAACGAGTTTTAACGGTAACAGGCAAATGTGTGGCTTTTACAACAGCTTCTGTCATTTTTACCATTTTATCGATGTCTTGCAACAACGCAGAACCATACATCATATCCGCGCCACCTTGTTTGCAAACGTAACGGAAAGGAGGGTCACTCACATCTTCCATCGGCGCTAGCAACAAAGGGAACTCTCCCAAATCTATATTTCCTATCTTTACAGACATTTTTCTATCTTCAAACCAAATTAATGGTACAAAGGTACAAAAATTCAAAATAATGCAATTCACCATACCAACTAGAGAAGAAAATCATCCGTTTTTACAATTATTAATACTGGTAGCTGGCGCCATTGTTGGCATCATCGTTTTTGCAATTATTGGATTTGTAATTTGTTTAGGCATTTATGGTTTAGATTTAATTAGAAATTTGGAGTGGACAACAGGAGACGATTTGCGATATGTTGGTGCGCTAAAAATCTTGATAACGGCACAACAGATAGGCTTATTTTTGGTTCCTGCTGTAGCCTTAGCCATTTTTGAAGGTAAAAAACCACATCGATTTTATGGGATGATAACGCCCAATATCAATTTGTTAGGTATTGTATTTCTGTTAATGCTTTGTTCTACACCGCTAATGGGTTGGGTAAACGAGTGGAATATGAGCTTACACCTGCCCCAATCTTTCAGTAAAATAGAACAATGGATGAGGAAAATGGAGGATGAAGGCGCCGTAACCACAAAGGCAATTTTAGCAGGGAAATCTTTTGGCGCATTGGCCATCAACCTTTTTGTGGTAGGCTTGGTACCTGCAATTTGCGAAGAATTGATTTTTAGAGGAGGATTGCAAAGGACATTTTTAAGACTGATAAAAAACCCACATATTGCGATTTGGCTTTCTGCAATTATATTTAGCACCATACATTTTCAGTTTTTTGGCTTTTTCCCTAGGTTATTTTTAGGCGCAATGTTCGGCTATATCTACTTCTGGACTAAAAATATTTGGTATACCATCTTTGCTCATTTTTTAAATAATGCTTATGCGGTAACGTTGATGTGGTACTTTCAACGAAATAATTTACCAATGGATAAAGCCGATGAAACAAACATTGCTTGGTACGGCTATTTAATTAGTGCAATATTAACCATAGCTTTGTTCTGGATTTTAAAAGACAAAACAACCAAAAAAGAAGAAGTGCTACCAGAAATCTAATTTATGTCGAACGTCTTCCATCTTCCCTTTTACATCTTACTTATTTTATGAAGACCAGAGCAATAACCGCTTTCTTTTTTACTATCGTGATGCTTGCCTCTTTACTAAACGGCTATGCTTTTACGGGTTTCTATTTACTTTTGAGCATTGTTGCGTTGTTGGAATTCTATAAAATGGTTAAAATAGGAGGGATTCGACCGCATAGAAACATTGGTGTTTTTGCAGCAGCAGTTATTTTCCTTTTAACGGCCAGTTATCACTTTT
>SEDG01000647.1 GCA_004295885.1 Pedobacter sp.
GTAAGGGCTAAAGCCTTGTTTGCAATCGATGTTCAGGCTAATATGCCTGTTTTATTGAAAGAGGCAAAAACGAAACTAATAAATGCTCGTCACCCGCTGTTGTTACTTTCTTTTGCTGCGGAGAAAAAGACAGTTGTGCCTTTAAATATTCATATCAATGAGAATTTAAGAATTGTTTTAGTTTCTGGCCCAAATGCAGGTGGTAAATCTGTTTGTATGAAAACGGTTGGCTTGTTACAAATGATGTTGCAAACTGGCTTATTGGTTCCTGTTGATGAGAACAGTGAAATGGGAATCTTCGACCAGATTTTTGCCGATATTGGCGACGACCAATCTATTGAATCAGACTTGAGTACTTACAGTGCGCATTTAACCAAAATGCGGTATTTTGTAGCACACGCGTCTCCAAAAACTTTGGTTTTAATTGATGAATTTGGTACAGGAACAGACCCGCAATTTGGTGGACCAATGGCAGAAGCTGTTTTAGAAGTTTTAAATAGTAAAAAAGTTAGAAGTGTAATTACAACTCACTATTCAAACTTAAAGCTGTTCGCAGGTAACACCGATGGATTAGAAAATGCTTCAATGTTATTTGATAACAGTAAAATGAAGCCTTTATATATTTTAGATTTAGGCAAACCTGGAAGTTCTTATGCCTTTGAAATTGCCCAAAATATTGGCTTGCAAAAGGAAGTTCTAGAACTGGCAAGGCAAAAAACAGGTACCAATCAAAATAGTATTGATAGTTTATTAGTCGATTTAGAGAAAGAAAAACGACAAATTCACGAAACTAAAATCACCCTCGCCAATCAGCAGAACAAGGTGAAAAACCTAGTAGCAGAAAATGAAAAGCTCAAACTCTTTTTAGAGGAGAATAAAAAGGTTTTAATTAAGGAAGCCAAATTGGAAGCTCAAAATATAATTAGAGATGCCAATAAACTCGTTGAGAATACCATTGCAGAAATTAAAGAAAAACAAGCCGACAAAGTTGTAACCAAAGAATTAAGACAGAATCTTCAAAAAAGCTTAATTAAAAACGAAGTTAAAGAAGAGAAAAAGCCTGTTGTTAAAATTGATAATTCTGCAATTGAGGTGGGAGATTGGGTTCAGCTAATAAATACAGAAACTAGCGGACAAGTATTGGAAATTAATAGAGACAACTTTGTGTTGGCTTTGGGCGATTTACGCTCTGTTGTTAAACGCAATAGGGTTCAAAAGATTAGCAATCGTCAAGCAAAAAAAGTAGTTCAAAGTAATTCATATTCGGGCAGAATGTCTGAAGCTGTTTTGAATTTTAAACCTGAGCTTGATTTGCGTGGTATGCGTGGCGAAGATGCCATTCAGGAAGTTGAGAATTACATGGATAAAGCAATTATGCTTGGCTTTCCATCCATTAAACTAATTCATGGTAAAGGCGACGGGATTTTAAGGAAGTTAGTGAGGGAACATTTAAAGAAATATAAAGAAGTGAAAAGTATGGAGGATGAGCATGCAGATAGGGGTGGAGATGGCATTACTTATGTTAATTTAAAATAAACTAAACCGAACGTAACATTGTTATTTATAAAATGTTACGGTTATGAAAAGATTAATATGCTGCTTGTTTCTTGCTCTGTTTATTGCAAACTGCAAGAAGAAATCTACCGAACCATCAGCAACACTTCCTGATGTAGAACTTAAAACTAAAGTTGTTCTATCCAACCTCA
>SEDG01000648.1 GCA_004295885.1 Pedobacter sp.
AGAGCGGGTATTACGATTGGCAAAAGATTTTAAATAAAAAAGTCCCGACCATTTGGTCGGGACTTTTTTATTTGTTTTGATTAATGCTTCCCTTTTCCGTTCCCGTTATTCCCTTTTCCTTTACCGTTCCCGCTGTTCATGATTACTTTTCCCTTTGCGTTACTAGTTCCATTGTAAATCTTTTTAGCTTGTCCAGGCGCAATTCCATGTGGATGACCTTTAACAACGTAGTATTTTTTATCATTACTGTTTTTAATGACTAGTTGTTTACCTCCGTAGTTTTTAAACTTCGCATATTTAACTTTATCTGTCTTGTAATTCAAATATGGTCTATCGCCATTAACAACAACTTTGTAGCCGTTATAAAGGTTGTAGTTGCTATAACGAGAAGGCAAAGTGTTGTTAAAAACCCAATTGCCATTATTTAAATAGACAAATTGTTGTTTTGGCACACTGTAATAACTGTCAACATCAGGAAGATAATAATAATCTACATGGTCGTAACCAGTCGGGCCCCATAAAGGTTGGGCGCTGATGTTAATGTTAATTTGGGCTGTAGCAGCATTGTTTAGTAACGAAGCTATTCCTAGCATAGCTACCAGCATCAATTTTTTCATTTTTTTATATTTAGTTAATGGTGAGTATTTGAATTAGTGTCTTCCTTTACCATGGCCTCTGCCATGTTTAAATGATTTATTGTAATTTTTATAGCTAACATTTTTTACTGAATAATGTCTGCTTACTGGTCTGTAACTGCTATAATAGGTACGTCGTTGAGGCTGGGCTCTATAGACCACCACATTTCTTTTCGGGTAATAATTGTAGTTACGGTGATACCTCACATTTCTGTCAACATAAACCACGGGAGCTGGCTCGTAATAGGTATTGTAACCATAATAAGCAGGTCTGCCTATGTTAACATTAATACTCACTTGAGCTTTTGCTGGCTGATAAGCAACTGTTGCAATTCCTAACATTGCAAATACGATTAGTTTTTTCATAGCTTTAAAATTTATGTGTGTGCAATACTTAAATCTAATTCTGTGCCATAAGTATATTTGTTACCCTTTTTTAAATAGAATTGATGGATATTTATCTATCTTTGGCTAGTCATAAAAGACTGTTTTAATACATATTACCCATTAAATGAGTACAAAAACTGCAACTGAAGATGCAACTTTCGAATTGGTTTCTGGTTTAGAAATACATGTACAGTTAAATACACAATCAAAGATATTTTCTGCTGAGAGCGCTACATTTGGAGCTAAACCTAATGAGCATATTTCGCCAGTTTCCTTGGCTTTACCAGGTGCCTTGCCAAAGCTAAATAAAGAAGTTGTAGCCAAGGCAATTAGAATAGGATTAGCATTAAACTGCGAAATCAATCAGCATAACTTTTTCGACCGTAAAAACTATTTCTACGCAGATTTGCCAAAGGGATATCAGATTACACAAGACAATAGTCCTATTTGTAAAAACGGGTTTTTGAATGTGGTTTTAGCCAATGGCGATGAAAAACGTATCGGTATTAATAGGATACATTTAGAAGAAGATGCGGGTAAAAGCCTGCATGACCAAGATGCCAGATATTCTTATGTAGATTTAAACAGAGCTGGTGTTCCATTAATAGAGATAGTTACCGAGCCAGATATTCGCAGTGCGGAAGAAGCATCAGCTTTGCTAACTGAAATTAGACAATTGGTAC
>SEDG01000649.1 GCA_004295885.1 Pedobacter sp.
GCATTCTGAATTCTATTTCTTGAAGCATTTTCTAGACGGTGCATCAAAAACTTGTCAATACGAAGCAAAGACTGTCCTTTATCTACAACAATATTAAAATGCTCAAATAAATCCTGCTCTTCTTCCTGATCAATAATGTTGTTCTCCATCCTGCAAAAATAGGATTAACAATTTGATAATTTTAAAAAAATCGAAATGGCTTAGTTTTTGTTAACGTACAAACATCAATATTAATGTACTACCTATGGAAAACTTTACCCAAAATGTTAAAATTGTTCTAAACTTTTTTCCTTATCTGCTAAGAAAGATATATTTTCGTCCCTGATAACCAATCAGATAAACGAAAAAATGAAAAAAAAACGATCTCTACTAAGGCATTTACTTGTTCTTAGTGCTTTTTTATTGCCATTGAATATAATGGCACAGAATGATGTTGGAGGATTATTTAAATCTACTCCAGCAGATGCAACGAAGTTAGTTGATGCTTACATGAGCCCTTTATTCAAAGGCTTAGGCGTTGGCTTAAATTCAGGCTGGCATAATACAGCAAAAACAAAAAGCTTTTTAAGATTTGATTTACGCATCACTGCAACAGCAGCTTTTGTTCCAACAAAAGACCAATCATATAACACAAACGAGCTAGGTTTACAAAGCATAAGACCCGACGCAGGTCAATCTGGTGTAGGTCCAACTGCTTTTGGTGACGACGCTGAGGGTTCGTTGATGAGGGTATACGCTGGGAACACCCCAACAACGCAAACATTTAGATTACCTGAAGGATCTGGATTACATTTTGTTCCATCACCACAGGTTCAGTTAACTGTAGGTTTACCTAAAAATATTGATATCTCCTTACGTTTAGTTCCAAGTATTAAATTAGGAGATGATGCAGGAACAATCAATATGTTTGGTATCGGTGCTAAAGTTGAGGTTTTACCTTTAATTATGGGCAAAAAAGATAAGTTAATCCCGTTTGATTTAGCAGTTGCTTTTGGTTTAACCAGATTAAATTACAACTTGCCATTGCACGTTAATACTAATGCTGATAATTCAAATCAAGAATTAGACGTAAAAATTAATGGATTTAGTGCGGATGCTATCATCTCTAAGAAAATAGCATTCTTTACGCCATTTGCTAGTGTAGGTTATAATTCATCTAACTCAAGTTTAAAAGCAACTGGTTCATATGATTTTGATGTCCCAGTAACACCTTCAACCCCAACAGGCAAGCAGACTTTTAACGACCCTGTTTCTATAAAAAATAGTGAAATCAACGGCCTTAAAGCAGCTGTAGGCTTTCAATTAAACTTAACTTTCTTAAGAATTTATGGTTCTTACACCACTGCCCAGTACGGCTATGTAAATGCTGGTATTGGTTTTGGGATAGGTAAATAATATTTTAAAACATCATTTAAAAAGCTTCTCTTTGGGGAAGCTTTTTCTGTTTAATGCAAATCTACAGTCCAATCCATCAAATCAATTTTCAATCGTTAAATCCAATTTGGGTTAAAAGAGATGATTTAATTGATCCTTACATTTCTGGCAATAAATGGCGTAAACTTAAGTACATTTTAAAAGATGTAATTGCCAAAGGAAAAACTCATTTAGTAACTTTTGGTGGTGCATATTCGAATCACTTAGTGGCTACCGCTGCCGCAGCCGCTAGAAACAATTTAAAGGCAACGGCTTTTGTACGCGGCGAAAA
>SEDG01000650.1 GCA_004295885.1 Pedobacter sp.
TTCCCAAGCGTTAGTATTGATGCAATGTCCGAAATGGGCGATGATTTGAAAATCAATATCTTTGAAGAAGCGACTAGCAAAAACAAAAAAGTATTATTATTCTGGTATCCAAAAGATTTTACTTTTGTTTGTCCAACAGAATTACACGCATTCCAAGCAGCATTACCAGATTTCGAAAAAAGAAATACAATTGTAATTGGTGCTTCATGTGATACAAACGAAGTTCACTTTGCGTGGTTAAACACAGCAAAAGATAATGGCGGTATTGAAGGAGTAACTTACCCTTTATTAGCTGATACACACAGACACTTATCTACTATTTTAGATATCCTTGACCAGGAAGTTGCTTACGATGAAGATGGAAACGAATCATTTGCTGGTTCAAATGTTTCTTATCGTGCAACTTATTTAATTGACGAAACTGGTAAAGTATTCCACGAAAGTGTTAACGATATGCCATTGGGTAGAAACGTTAAAGAATATTTACGTTTAATTGATGCGTATAGCCACGTTCAAAAACATGGTGAAGTTTGTCCTGCAAACTGGGAAGAAGGAAAAGAAGCAATGAATGCAAACAGAACTGGCGTTGCTGAATATTTAAGCGCAAACTAATTAATTAAAACATTATGTTTTTAGAATTGACAGAAGACAATCTTCAACAACATTTATCAGACAACACGAAAGTGATGGTGCAATACGCAGCATCATGGTGTGGCAACTGCAGAATAATGAAGCCAAAGTTTAAAAAAATGGCAGCTGAAAATGAGGACGTAGCTTTTTTAATTGTTGACGCAGAAAAATATCCTAACTCTAGAAAGTTTGCCAACGTGGACAATTTACCAACTTTCGCCGCTTTTGAAAACGGCGAATTGGTAGACCAAGTTCAAACCAATAAAGCTGAGGGATTGGCAGAATTATTCACAAAAATTAATAATAACTAAAGATGAAGATTCCAGTAATCAGACAACTATTTCAAAATAGTACTCCAGAAAAACTGGAGGCAACATTAGAAGTTTTAGAGGTTTTTTGTGAGTTCAGAGGTGTGAGTGAAGAAGAAGTAAACGTGGCAGGAGAAATGATTACCAATATTTGTGGAGCTTTAGAAGTTCACGCAGAAGTAAATGGTGGCGCACTAGAAAAAGACGCATTAAACGCATTTGCTCAACGAGTGATGGGTTCAATCGATAGATAATCAATCATCCCTATTTGATTAATACTAAACCCTCCTGAATTTCGGGAGGGTTTTTAGTTTAAATAAACTTTCATTGCGAAGGTCGAGTTTCTAAAATATGGGCAATACTTTTTTCGAGCAAGGTAATTCCAATTCCCAATCCTCTAAATTTAGGCGAAGTAATCACTCTTCCAATACTAGCTTCTGAGAAAGAAACTCCAGGCGGAACCAAACGAGTATAAGCTACCAATTCATCGCCCTGCCAAGCCATTAAATGAAATGATTTTTTGTCCTTTCCGTCTACATCTAAGTAAACGCAATTTTGTTCGACCACAAAAACCTCGCTTCGCAACTGCAAGATGGCGTAAAGTTCGCTCGTGGTTAATTCGTCGAAAGATTTATAAATCCAGTTCAGTTGCATGATTTATTTATTTGTCATAGGAGCTTGCCGAAGTACAACTCGAAATCTCCGGTAAACTAAAAATTGCAATTTATTGGTGCTGTAATTCTAAGAAATATATTGCATTACATTCCCGCTTTCGCGGGAATGACGCAGAGTAAAAAATCCAACTAAGCCAAATTCCTTCCTGCGTTAACAATTCCATAAACAGTACGAATAGCCAATTTTTCATAAGCTTGACGTTTTTCATCAGGTAACTCGTGTTGCAGTTTTTCTAGAGCGAAGTGTTGTATCAATACCAAAGGCAAAATTATTTTCTCTCTAACGGCAATGGAGCGCTTCTCTACAGGATAATTTTCCATTAAACTTTGATGACCCGCTAGTTTCAATAACATTGCCTTAGAAAGCTCAAATTCATCGTGAAGAACACTCCAGAATTTGCCAAACTTTTCATCTTCGGCTAAATATTCAGTGATGGTGAAATCAGATTTGCTCATAGACATCATACAATTGTCTATAATGGTTTTGAAATAACCAGATTGATGATAGGTTTTTTCTACCTGCTCCCAATTGCCCGCTTTTTCTTGATTTTTTAATGCGGTGCCAATCCCGTAAAAACCGGGAATGTTTTGTTTCAATTGGCTCCAAGAAGTCACGAAGCTAATCGCTCTTAAATCTTCTAATTTCAAGGCTTCTCCAGAGTTTCTTTTTACTGGTCGGCTACTAATTGTAATCTTAGAAAGTAAACTTAAAGGAGATAAAGTTTCTAAGTAAGATAAAAACAAAGGATGTTTACGTAAGGCCAAAAAAGATTCATAACTATCGTTCGCCATTACCTCCAAGGCATCATAATTAGCTTTATCTAATAATAC
The DNA here is from genome assembly GCA_004295885.1 of Pedobacter sp. Lineage (GTDB taxonomy): Bacteria > Bacteroidota > Bacteroidia > Sphingobacteriales > Sphingobacteriaceae > Pedobacter. The sequence continues at coordinate 2,444 of SEDG01000650.1, forward strand.
ATTGTGTTTCCCTTTAACACCGGAAGAAATACCAGCATTGATTAACTGTTCGATGTTAAATGCAGCGCTGTCAATTGAGCCATATTGAGAACTAATAGTTTGTCCTTGAATGGTTAATTGAATGTTTTTGTTCGCGATTTCTTTACCCATTGAGGCGTAAAAGCGATGTGTTTTACCGCCACCACGAGAAGGTGGGCCACCACGCCCATCAAAAAATGCCAGCTTAATATTATGTT
>SEDG01000651.1 GCA_004295885.1 Pedobacter sp.
CAAGTTGTAAAAGCTGGTTTAGGTATAACTACTGCAATCGGTATTGGTGGTGACCCTATTATTGGAACGACTACTAAAGAAGCGGTTGAATTATTAATGAACGATCCAGAAACTGAAGGTATCATCATGATCGGTGAAATTGGTGGTGGTATGGAAGCTGAAGCTGCATTGTGGATTAAAGAAAACGGTACTAAGCCTGTTGTTGGTTTCATCGCTGGTCAAACTGCGCCTCCAGGACGTAGAATGGGTCACGCTGGTGCAATTGTTGGTGGTGCTGATGATACTGCTGCTGCTAAAATGAAAATCATGGCAGAATGCGGAATTACAGTTGTTGAAAGTCCGGCAGAAATTGGTGCTGCAATGGCTAATTTGTTGAAGAAATAATTTTCTAACCAAATATAATTTAAGAAGCGTTTCACATTTTGTGGAGCGCTTTTTTTTATGTTTTGTTTTGACGCAGAATATGCAGAGGAAACCGCAAAGGACAATAAGCTAGGTTTTTGACCACAAAGACACGAAGAACACAAAATGTCATTACTGAAGAGGGCACAGAAAGACACAAGGAACAACGGATTTTAACCGCAAAGAAGCAAAGAGCGCAAAGAGTTTTTTTTGTTATTTCCACTGATTGCTCAGATTGCGCAGATCATTTTTGTTCTGCATAAATCATTTTTATCTGTGGGTCATTAGCCGAGTTGTCTATCAACCATTGTCCATCAACCATCAAATACTTATCATTAAGATGTGCTTAATCTTCTTTGCGTCCTTGGCGTTCTTTGCGGTTAATTTTGGTAAATTATTTCGCTGCGGTTAATTAGGCCCAAGACTGAAGACTTTCGACTCAAGACTCCCTACTAAACTGACGCTCAAATGAAAATCAACACCTATTTATTAATTATATTTGTTTAGGCTATAAGGAAAATCTAAACGTTACGACAAAACGTATATAACCTTACAAAATACACGACACATGAAAACGATGATCAATAAAACATTAATAGCATTATGCCTGTTAGTTGCTACAAGTGTAATTGCTTGCGCACAAAAACAAGAAAAAACACCTCCGTCAAAAACTAGTAAAATGGAATACAATAAATTAACAAAAGAAGAAGAAGACGTAATTGTTCGTAAAGGAACAGAATGGGCTGGAACTGGTAAATATGATAAGTTTTTTGAAAAGGGGACTTATGTCTGTAAACGCTGTAACGCACCATTGTATAAATCAGATTCGAAGTTTGACGCACATTGTGGATGGCCAGCTTTTGATGACGAAATTAAAGGAGCGGTAAAAAGGCATACAGATGCAGACGGACAACGTACTGAGATTGTTTGCGCTAAATGTGATGCGCACCTTGGTCACGTATTTATTGGAGAAGGCTTAACAGCTAAAAATACCCGTCACTGTGTAAACTCTATCTCGATGGTATTTGTGCCAGATAAAAAATAAAATCAATTAGATTACCTTTGAAATGCCTTAGTGAAAACTGAGGCATTTTTTGTTGTTTGTCATTCAGAGCAAAGCGAAAAATCTCTATTTGGGGAGGTTGATTTAGGTTGTCCAAAGTAATCGAAATCCCAATAAAAAATGATTTTGTATATTTGGCGTCGTTATTGCAATAGCTAAACCAAATATTAACATTGCTTATGAAGTTTTTTCTATTCTTAATTTTTGCCTCATTTTCCGTTAGCCGGAGCAAAATTTACAGCCGCACATCGCACACTTCCATTTGGTACCATGGTTACTGTTAGAAACATTGTTTCTGGTAAAACGGTAACGGTTAGAGTTAATGATCGCGGGCCATTTAGCAAGAAGTTTTCGCTTGACTTATCGCAGTCAGCGGCCAAAGCCTTAGGCATTTACAGGCTAGGCTATGCAAGGGTAGAGATTAGTTATCCTCGCCTAAAATAATTCTGAAATATTTGCTGTTACAACTCATTTTTTAAAATTATTAACACTCAAAAATTTTTGCTAAGTCCTTAAAAAGAAATAATTAGCTTTTTTCTAAGTTGTTTATGACGAAATTCTGATTGGAATTTGCGACTTATCCCACAACATGTTAACAACTTTAGAGCGCAAAAAATCGTTCAACTTCTATATTTGTTAAACAAAGTTCTTTAAAACAAACCACTCAAAATATTATTTAAGTACTTAATATTTAGTTGATTAAAAAGCGTGTTAATTCAAGACGAGTTATTACTAAAGGAAAATAAAGACCGTTTCGTTCTTTTGCCGATTAAGTACCCTGAGATTTGGGAGATGTATAAGAAAAGTGAGGCAAGTTTTTGGACAGCAGAAGAAATTGATTTATCTGACGACCAGAAACACTGGGATAACTTAAACAGTGGCGAGAGACATTTCATTTCCCATATTTTAGCTTTCTTCTCTGCAAGTGATGGTATCGTTAACGAAAACCTAGCTGTAAACTTTATGAGTGAGGTTCAATTGCCAGAAGCTCGTTGTTTTTATGGTTTCCAGATTATGATGGAAAACATCCACGCTGAAACCTATGCTTTATTGATTGATACTTACATTAAAGATCCAGATGAGAAAGATCGTTTATTCCACGCTATTGATACTGTTCCGGCAGTAAAAAGAAAAGCAGAATGGGCATTACGTTGGATTGATAATGGAAACTTCGCAGAACGTTTAGTTGCTTTTGCAGCTGTAGAAGGTATTTTCTTTAGCGGTAGTTTCTGCTCTATCTTCTGGTTAAAGAAACGGGGCTTAATGCCAGGTTTAACTTTCAGTAATGAGTTAATTTCAAGAGATGAAGGTATGCACTGCGAATTTGCTTGTTTACTTTACAGCATGCTGGAGAATAAATTATCTCAAGAACAAGTTCACGGAATCATTAAGGATGCTGTAGAAATAGAAAAAGAATTTGTAACCGATGCATTGCCAGTGAACTTAATTGGTATGAATGCTAAATTAATGCAGCAATATATTGAATTTGTTGCCGATAGATGGGTTCAAGAATTAGGTTACACTAAAATATACAATGCCACCAATCCATTCGATTTTATGGAGATGATTTCCCTACAAGGAAAAACCAACTTCTTCGAAAAACGCGTGGGCGATTATCAAAAAAGTGGTGTACTAACCTCAACTGAAGATAAAGCTGCGGCTTTCTCATTAGATGA
>SEDG01000652.1 GCA_004295885.1 Pedobacter sp.
TTTAGGTGGTGGCAATAAAACTGCTACACCAGCTGCAACTCCTCCTGCAAAAGCTGGAGATACAACTAAAAAGTAATTTCTTAAAAACGAGATATTAAAAACTCTTAAGCGAAAGCTTAGGAGTTTTTTTGTTTTCGAAGTTCGTCCATTGCAAACAGGAAAGCCAAAGGACAACTAATCGTAAAATGATATAAAAGCGTGACCTTATTTAAGTAACACTAAGAAGGATCACTTTCAAAATCTGTGAACCAATTCCATATCTATTTTCAATTATGGTAACTTTAGGTTTAACGATAACCGAATAGATTTACCACTTACTCAATGTTACTCTCTTACTATCTAAGTCCATAGTAAGTCCATATTAAGTCCATACTAAGTCCATATTTTAACAACAAAACCTGGACTTTATATAGATTTTATCTAGATTTATAATGAAGGTTTATCGCAGCAATGTACCTGTGTGATAAATCTAGTTATTAGTGAGCGTAACAATTCCTACCTAGTCCAAAACTTTTGTACATGATCAGCTAAGATCCCAACAAAGTTTCAGACTACACCTAATATTGCTATACCTAGGCGCCTATAAAAACGAAGGATAAACGTAAGATGAACGAAGGATGAACGTAAGATGGAGCCTGTAATACTAAGGCTAAACTAGTGTATGGTTAACCTTTTGCCACTTTGCCATTGCCCCTACCCTAAGCTCCAAACACCTTGATTCGTATTTGTCAGTTTAACCCCGGGTTGGTATTATCAATATCATTGTTCGCTAACTACATAGGCACATAGTTGATATAGAAGAAACTGCTCAATCCCATGTTTTCTATGTTTCTACCTGCCTGCCCGTCACGTGTGTGGTTAAAAAATCATTAATAAATTTGTTCCGAACAACAGTGGTGTTATCACCAATCAGCTGTTCTAATTATACAAACTATTAGCCAATCTAAAGCTTATACAATCGCTAGCGCAGCGTTAATCGTTTTTTTAAGGGCTGTAGTCATAACCTCTTTATAAGCATTAAAATTTTCTTCTTTTGCTAAATCTGTGTCGCTTTCTTTTAGCGTTTTTTTAGCCAGCTTAATAGCCTGTAATTCTTCAATGTAATGACTTGTAAATACCTCAGGCTCTTTGTTCTTTAAGATTCTAATGGTATGAGAATACTCTTCATGAGTATGTAACAATACATCAAGACTTTTTTCGATGTAAATACTAACTCCATTTAGCTTAGCCAATAGCTTCTCAAGCTTTACTCTTTCTTTTGTGTAACCCATAATTAGGGCAAAGATATGATTTTCTTTCTGCTCCCTACCCAGCAACTGTCCCCACCAAAGAACTACAAGCTTCTGTTTTATAAACCTTATTGAAACGGCATCCTTAGAGCGAAGCGAAAAGATAAAGTGGAAAGAAGGGCTAAAATTGCTGAAAGGAGATAATATGGATTTTCTGAAAATTATTTTACAGGATTATCTATCGTTTGAACATCAAGTTGGTGTTGATTTACTTGTAGAAAAATTCTTTGGTGGATTGGTGATAACACCAACCACAAGTGAAAATCCAAAAATAATGGTTTCCAATTCTGCCAGTCTGACACTTGAAATTATTTTACTAAAACCATTAACTGACAGCAAATGCAAATTTGACAAGCAAAACAGTCTTGGCACAAAAACTGATTAATCCAATTCATCG
>SEDG01000653.1 GCA_004295885.1 Pedobacter sp.
TAGGGCTTCGTTCAAGGTGGATATACATCCCCGTTAAGGGAGGGCAAAAATAGGAAAGAATTCTTAATATTCAAATAGTTAGCTCATTATTTTTTCAAATAATTGCATTTATTTTTCTATGCCTCAGCGAGATAGGCGAAAAACTGTGCCTAATGAGCTATATCGAGGTATAAACTGGTGATAATCACACACAATACGATTATGCCTATAACTACATACATGTAATCTTTTTCCATCAGGAAACTGAAAATAGAAAAAACCACCCTAGCAATTGGCGTGAAGATCAACAACAACACTCCAAATTGAATAATTGCAAGGCCATTCATTGTCTTCAAGCCTGTAAATATTTTCGCAACTGAAGAAAATTTTGCTTGCTCTGGATTGAAATTTTGAAATGAGACCGTTTGATTTTTTTGAGTTGATAAGAAAACGACTCCACCAATTATAACTATCGCTGTTGAGACCAAAACTCCAATACGAAGTAAAGTTCCAAGTATGAGCTGAACATCCTTATCTCCTAAATAGTGTTTAATCTTATTGCTCATACCCCTCCTGTTAAACCTTTATAAATCATCTGTAAGGCTAAAAACACTACAACAACCGCAAACACTAATTTTAATTTATCGGTTTTAGTTCTAATTAAGATTTTGGCTCCAATAGTTGCCCCACTTATTACGCCGATGGTTACAGGCATTGCAATGGCTGGGTCGATTTGGCCTTTGTGTAAATAGACCAATGCACTAGCAGCTGCAGTTACGCCCATCATAAAGTTGCTGGTTGTGGTAGACACCTTAAAAGGAATCTTCATGATATTATCCATCCCAATCACTTTTAAAGCTCCAGAGCCTATACCTAGCAAGCCAGATAAGGTACCAGCAACAAACATCATTGCAAATCCTCCCAGCACGTGATGAACGGCATATTGCTTTTGCGCACCATCAACTGGATAACTCCCGTTTAACTTAAAGTAATTAGCTAGAATACTTGTCTTTTCATTATTTGAGTGGTCAATCTTTTTCCTGAGCATCATGAAAGCAGAAAACAATAAAATCAATCCGAAAATAACGATTATATAATCTGCCTTGATATATGTTGCTATAATTACGCCTACTATTGCGCTGATAGTTGTTGCTATTTCTAAGAACATGCCAATCCTAATGTTTGTAATGCCTTCTTTAACATAAGCTGCTGCAGAACCAGATGAAGTGGCGATTACCGAAATGATTGAGGCCCCAATCGCATAGTGAATATCAACACCCAAACCCAAAGTTAATAACGGTATAATGATTACACCACCACCCAATCCTGTTAAGGAACCTAATAGCCCAGCAACAAAAGCACCTAGTAAAACAATAATGGTGAATAGTAGTACCGTCATCGTTGCAAATATACCTCCTTACTTTGCTTAACCTAAATAAATTTGTATTTAGTAAACTACCAAAAAGGTGTATTTAATAGATTTAAGAGCGATTTTTACAATCAAAATCATCGCCGCTACAACATCAAATGTTATGAAAACACAATAATTTTTCATTATAATTGTTAAATTAACAACATAACAATTGCTATGAAACAAAGGTTAATTACCATTACAAGTATTTTAGTTTTGAGCTTATTTATTCAAAACACCTTCTCACAGGCTCCAATTAGCCCTAAACAAAATGCAGCAAAACCACAGCA
>SEDG01000654.1 GCA_004295885.1 Pedobacter sp.
CGCGATTACCTGCTCTTCTACAAATTTTACTAAATCCATGATTTTAAGCTATTAAGCCGATTTTTTGTTGTTTAAAATCGGACTGCAATATTAGGAATTTTATTTTAAAAATAAAAGTGAAGTTCAAAATAAATTTATTTTTTAACAAAAGGCGTTTTTTCCACAAATCTTGGGTCGTCTAAAAGGCTTTGTCTTTCCGATTTCCAGACTTTCGGACTTCTTTATTTCAACAAGTCTGGCCTGCGCTCTTCTGTCCGTTTAACCGCCTCATCGTGGCGCCACTCATTTATTTTTGCCTCGTGCCCACTCAACAATACATCGGGAACCTTATGCCCTCTCCAGTCCGCTGGTCGCGTGTATAGGGGAGCGTCAAGTAAATCTCCTTGAAAACTGTCTGACAATGCAGAAGTTTCATCATTTAAAACGCCAGGTACTAGTCTCACCACCGTGTCAACAACAACTGCTGCTGGCAATTCTCCTCCAGACAAAACATAATCGCCAATGGAAATTTCACGAGTAACATAAATGTCTCTTATACGTTGGTCAATACCTTTGTAATGCCCACATAAAATGATGATATTTTTCTGGATCGAAAGCTGATTTGCAATTCCCTGATTTAAGGTTTCACCATCTGGGGTCATGAAAATAATTTCATCGTATGTTCTTTCGCTTTGCAATTTCTCTATGCAAAGCGCAAAAGGCTCTACAGACATGATCATTCCGCTGCCACCACCATAAGGGTAATCATCCACACTTTTCTGCTTGTTGGTAGCATAATCCCTTAAATTATGCACCACAATTTCTGCCACTCCCTTTTTTTGAGCTCGCTGTAAAATCGAATGAGCAAAAGGACTGGTTAGTAAATCTGGCAAAACTGAAATGATATCGAAACGCATACGCAAAGATATGGAAAATGGAAGATGTAAAAAGGAAGATGTGCCTAGATGGTGAAATTTGTTAGCGCAACACACATTTTCCATCTTCTCTTTTCCATTTTACATTTAATCTCCCTTCCACTCTGAAAAGAATTAAATAGTCCACTGGTCGTGGATAATGGCAATTAAAAAATATTGGCCGTCAGCTTTCTCGAATACCAACCTAAGGCTTGTCCAATCCATCCCGTTGTTTTTTTGGTCAAAACCACTAAAATGGTAATCAATAAAATGACGATTAGGATAAATGGTTTTAAGGTTATTTAGTGAGTTACCTTGCTTCATGATTTGGTTAAAGCCCACAGCTTCTGCATTAACATAATCAGCATTATAAACAAATTTCTTAAGGTAATTAGAAACTGATAACTTAATCGGATCACCTGTGCCATCGAAGCTTCCCCACGTTAAAACCCATTTTTTGTTGATGGATTCTAGAAAATCTTCAGCAGTTAATTTTTTACTTTTAGTGGTATCTATAAATCCATAAGGAGAAAAAAGAACACCTTCACTTGAAAAGTATTTAACTAACTCGGGATAGTTTTTTTCTTTTAGAAAGAGCAGAATTTGCCTTCCTGTAGCCTTAATTGAATCTTGTAGGCTTAAACCGTCTTCATCATTGGGTATTTCTACTTTAGAAAACGTATCAACAGTTGGCGCAGGTATTTCTTTTTTACTTTCTTTAGGGTTATTACAGCCCCAGAAAACAAGCAACAATAAGCTAAAGGGAATTAAGCGTTTCATAACAA
>SEDG01000098.1 GCA_004295885.1 Pedobacter sp.
GGAGAGAAAAAACAACAGCAGATCATTAGCGCCGCGGCAAATAATTTTAGGCAACGCTGTAAATGATGAGAGTAAATTTTGTTCATATAGTTTGTTTTGGGTTTAATGAGTTAAATTAAAATTGAACACGTAAAAGGTTTTAGACGACGCAAAATTAGAATTCAATGTCATCTACAATGTACTATCAATATTAACTTTTGGTTAATTAAAACTTCAGCGTTGCCGGCATGTATTTGGCAACTAAGTCTTCATAATAAGGTCGTAATTTGTTCCAATCTGGTGGTTCCGGATTTTTAGAATACAAATCATAAGGGTTAAACAGCTCTACCCATTTCAGCATTTCACGATCGTGATCATCTAACAAATAATCATATTGCCCTTCCCTATGCCATGCATAAAATGAGTGGTACCTCAACATGTACAATCCTCCCTCTGGAATACGGCCTTTAAGCATGTGGTAAACATACTCATCATGGCCCCATGACATAGTTACATTGCGTAAGCCACAGCCTTCTTCATACACGCCTAATTTGGTATTGTATTTCGGATTGGTATAATCTGGATTGTTTTTAAAAAATTCTGAGTAAACGATCTTGTCTGAGAAAGCACAGCCTACTGGGAAAGTATCGCCTACCACTGCCCATTGCGGTTCGCCAAATAAACACAACACTTTGCCCATGTCATGCATTAAACCTACCAATACCATCCAATCCGGGTGACCATCCCTACGTATCGCTTCAGAAGTTTGCAACAAATGCTGAAACTGGTCTAAATCTGTATCAGGATCAGAATCATCTACCAACTGGTTTAAAAACTGAAAGGCATCCCAAATGGGCATTTCCTTTTTATCGAACTTTAAATAGTTGTTTCGTTTCTCTTGTACAAACTCATAGGTTTGGTAAGTGTGGTTAATGCGATAAAACTCACGCACATGATCTTTGGTATTTTCGTCATAGGTACGGTATTCTTCTGTTTTTTTCGCAGTGGCGATGCTATCCGGATCAGGATAACGCTGCAATAAATCGTCCTCCCATTCTTCGAGATTGTTTAGCGGATTTACTTCTTTATCGGCTAATTTGTTTTGAGATAATTCCATCAGCTATTATATTTGGTTATATCTAATTTGAAGTTTTTTTCAATTGGTTGTAGCTAAACGTTAGGCATTTATTTACGAAACCGTTTTCGTTAAACTTAAAATGTTCAGGAAATTTTGTAAGTTGTAAGACCAAACATCCTCAATGAAACACATCAACATTAAAGCATTGGCACAAGAGCTGAATCTTTCAGTTTCTACGGTATCAAAGGCTTTAAATGACAGTTACGAAATAAGCGAAGAAACCAAACAACGGGTGCTGGAAACAGCAGCAAGGCTTAATTATGTACCCAATCCGTATGCCAGCAGTTTAAGAGGAAGAAAAAGTAAAAACATTGCCGTCGTAATTCCCGAAGTAGCTGATAGCTTTTTCTCTTTGGCCATTAACGGCATCGAATCTGTAGCCAAAACAAAAGGTTACCATGTGCTCATTTGCCTAACTCATGAGAGCTACGAGAACGAAAAAACCATTTTAAAAGAGTTCCAAGGTGGCAGAGTTGATGGCGTACTTCTATCGGTTTCTACAGAAACTACCAATTGCAGCCACATCAGCGATTTAATCACAAACGGTTTACCCATTGTATTTTTTGATCGGGCCTGCGATGAGATAGAAACCGCCAAGATTACAACTGATGATTTTGAAAGCGCCTATAAAGCCACCGAACACCTCATCCAACAAAAGGCAGAACGCATTGCTTTTTTAAGTATCTCAAAAAGTCTTTCCATTAGCAATAAAAGATTAGAAGGTTACCTCAAAGCATTGGAAGATAACCGCATACCGGTCGACCCAAATTACATCGTCGACTGCACCAATGACCCTGAACAAAATTACTTGTTGATTAAGAAATTACTGCAACAAAAAAACAAGCCCAACGGCATTGTAGCTTCTGTAGAAAAACTAACCACGCCTATTTATACTGCCTGCAAAGACTTACAAATAAAAGTACCCGAAGATTTAAAGATCGTTTCTTTCTCTAACCTAGAAATCGCAGCCATCCTTAATCCATCACTGACTACCATTACTCAACCCGCATTCGAAATGGGTAAAATGGCCGCAACTTTACTCTTTAAGGCATTAGAGCATACAAATCCAACCACATCGGATTATTCTTTTGAATTAACTGAATCTTCCAATTTTTATTCCATTTTTTTAGTCTCTTCTCCATACCAATTGCTTCTTCAATTGTGGAATACATTTCATAAAAAACCAGTTTATTACAATTATACTTTGCAGTAAATGACTTAGGATAAAGTTTGTTCTTATGTTCCGTAATTCTCGAGAACAAGTCGGAGGTAACTCCAATGTAAAGAACATTGTTATATGCATTAGTCATAATATAAACGCAACCACCTCTTTCCATCTACCTAATATAGGTTAAACTTTAAACTTTAAAAGAGTCGTCATGCTCAGCTTGACTGGGCATCATAATGCGATTGCACAGCTTTTTATTAATCCCGCCCCTTCCCATCGCTTTAGGATTCCCACCTGCGTGGGAATGACGCCGCAGAGAAAAATCGTCATGCTCAGCTTGACTGGGCATCGTAATGCGATTGCACAGCCTTTTATTAATCCCGCCCCTTCCTATCGCTTTAGGATTAGCTGCGCTGAGCCCTTCGGGGTTCCCACCTGTCCCGAAGAAGTCGGGATAAACTGTGGGAATGACGCCGTAGAGAAAAATCGTCATGCTCAGCTCGACTGGGCATCTTAAAGCATTTTCACTCACACTATAAATCCTCTCACCTTGCCTTGCCTTCGCTTTAAGATTTGCTTCGCTGAGTCCTTCGTGGTTCCCTCAAAGCTTATTATGGATTAATAACTTTAATTGCTCGTTCAAGCACTTCATCTTTTCCATTTTTAATCCCATTTATAGTTGGTTTCACCATAATGTCTGGAACTATACCAACTCGTTGTGTTTCCTTTCCATCAGGATAATACACGCCGATCCCTGAAATCATAGATCTCAATCCGCCAGGTAATAAGATGGTCGAAACGTTACCATCTGCACCTGCCGTAGTACTTCCAACAATAGTCGAATTTTTTATCGAATGAAAAGCCATTGCCGTATATTCCGCTTGACTTTGCGAATTCTCGTTTACCAACACCACTAGTTTCCCCTTGTATTTATTTCTATCGCTCGAAATTTTTGGTCCGCCGGTAAAGGTAAATTCTCCTGGATTGTTTGGATTTCCCATGGTAAATTTCACAAATGGAGTAGGTTCAGTAACAAAATAAGAACCAAGAGAAAACGGAACAAATGTGCTGGGATAATTACGGATGTCGATAATGATACCTTTTGTAGCTTCAAATGCCTTCTTTATCTCTGCAATATCGGCTTGTTTGATATTAGCAAGGGTAATATATCCAATGTTACCAGGCAGCAACTTATAACATTTTTGAGTACTATCAACTTTGTACCAATGATACATCTTTAAAGCGTTGCGCTCGTAAGTTGGCACATTAACTTGTTGTTTCTGTCCGTTAGATAAGTAATTTAAAGAAATTGAATTGTTTGGGCTGCGTAAAAGGTCTATAGACATATCTCTCAGCCTAGCTGCATCATTAGAAGCTGGATAATAGGGCCTCATGCTATCAACGAGCGAATTGATGGTTTTTCCATTTATATGGGTAATCACATCACCTATTTTCACTTTAGCCATCCCAGAATACTCCGGATTAAAGTAATCAACCACCACCAATTGGTTTTCCATAAATTCTGCCTTGAAGGCCGCAAATTTGGTTCCCCTCAGCTCGTTGGTTTTTTCCCTTCCACCCCACAAGTTCGCGTGGGTGTCATTTACCTCTCCTATCACCTGTGCAGCGGCAAGTTCATAGCCAAGTTTATCTTTAGCATTTAAAAACATCGGAACATACTCATTCAGCACAGTAGCCCACTTTTTATCGGTAACATGCCTATAGGGGAAAAAGTAATTAATCATGTTCCAGTAGCGATAAAGTGATAACAACCTGAAACCACCATCTGGATAGGCCATTTGCATATAAGGTTGTTCATTGGTAAAATTCGGATTACCTACATCTGAATGCAGTGCGATGTAATAGCTCTTACCTTGGTTTCTGTTATTGTAAACATAATCAAGTTGGCTTTTTAAATCAGTAGAAAGACCAGCATCATCTACCCAAAACAAATCAGGTTTTAACACTGCATCTTTTGCAGTAGGTTTACAGCTTTGGCAGGGCGATAACATACCATACTTTTTGATCCAGTTAGTCAATTGCTGATCTCGTTGTTGTTTATCAGTTACTTTTAAATAATCTGGCAGAAACCTGAAAAGTTCATAGTCCCAGTTGTATTTGCCTTTTGCAATTTCTGGGTGATGATATTTCATAAATCCCCAAACTTTCCCTAAAAGCTCCAAGTTTTGGATTAAATCTGGGTTTAATGTAGGAAAGGTAATTTTAGAACCACCATCAAAAGCTTTATCTGTTTTGGCACCTATTGTTTCTTGTTGCGCAATCTTTATCTTCGGATCGCCCAACTCCTTACCATCTATGGCTATTTTGAGATCGTCTAGCCACATTTTTCCTTTACCAGCTAACAGACCTCCAAAAACGATTTTTTCGGTTTCCGAAGGGTTAAGCGGCAAGGTTATTTCAAAAGGAGCCCAATCGGTTGTCCCCACAACACCTCTTTTAGACATGTTATCAAACCCCACCATTGGATCTATCCGCATCCATAAACCAGCATAACCATCTGTTACATTTTCTGTTTTGATGAAACCCGAAAGACGAATGGATTTGCCTTCGTAGTTTGCTGGCAAAGTTATAGACAGCGCCCTGAAGTCCTTTTTATCGCCTGTGTTTTCTATAACAGCAGAAAATTTGCCACTTCTCTTCTGCACCGAGTCTACATAAACTTTATATGATAGATCCCCAAAAGACGTCCATTGTGAGGGAAAGCCGTTTCGGTGTTGCTCAAAATCGAGATTTAATGTTTGTTTCACCGTGGTTTGTGAACAGGCACTTTGCACAAATGAAAATGCAAGAAGTACAGCAAGAGTTAATTTGTTCATTTTAGGTCTTTTAAGGTATTAGCGCAGGATTTGACGACTATGTTATTAGTTCGGAAATTATAAAAAATAAATGGAAATTCGTGAGGGTTTGGGTAAAAAAAATAGTTGTTTTGGAGATGCTAGTAACACTTCATTTTAAAGCATTATAGAATAGAATTTCAGTTTTTGAAGGAAGAAGTTATAGGAAACAAAGTATCTGGGCACTGCGGGATTCGAGTGGTTAAGTCTCCTATTTATTGTTTTTAGCTTCCTACTTTCTTGCGAGCAGTTGCAAATGCCTAACACACCACGTACGTTATGCTCAGCTCGTCCCGATAGCTATCGAGAGGGCATCGTAATGCGATTGCACAGCCACGGACAACCCTCGCTCCGACTAGCTGCGCTGAGCCCTTCGGGGTTCCCAACTGTCCCGAAGAAGTTGAGACAAGCCGCGGAAAAACGTAACTAAATTAGAGCCATCATGCTTAGCTTGCGCCAGCCCATCTGAAATTGGTTCATTAACCTGTATAGCTATATACGGATAAGACAGACGTTTTTTATGTGTCATTTATGTGTGGTTAATGTGTCAAGTATGTGTCGTTTATGTGTCGTTTATGTGTGATCCTTGTGTGGTTCTGGTTCTTAGCTGGCTCTTAGGATGTGTGGAGGATGTGTGAGAGACTGACGGAGCGCAGCGACAGCCTCTCCCAGCTTCCTCGGGAGCCGAAGGGAAACGTTGGTCAGATAGTCGAGCTAGCGCCCTAAGACTTTGCGACTCAGTAAAATTTCATCCTTGATAAGTTTTCTTCTTACCACAATTTTTTAAACTAATTTATTAATTTGCCTTAAATTCCGATTTGATGCGCTTTCCTCATTTTGTTGTGATCTTACTACTGTTTAGTCTCTCCATCAGTTATGCAAAAGGCGAAACTTTTGTGGTCACCAGTAATGCCGATGCGGGAAATAACACCCTAAGGGACGCACTTACAAAAGCAGCCGCAAATGGCAATGCGGAAACAGATCAGATCTTATTTAACCTACCTACTGCACAGTTATCGGATAGAACGATCACGTTATTAAGTGTACTGCCCGAAATAACTTCCAACCTTGTAATAGATGGTTCTTCGCAACCAGGCCCAAATTTAGGTGTAAGTGGTGCTAAAGTGGTAATTGAGGCAGATAGGAATACAAAATTCTCTTTTTTTACTATTAATAAGCTTGATATAGTTGTAGGAATTTATGGCCTTAAATTATATAAGGCGCCATTAGCTTTACCCTTTCAATTTGAACTCGCTTATGGAATTTCAATCAATACAAAAAGTAAGGTTACGGTGGGTGCTCCCGGAAAAGGAAACGTAATCTGTGGTTTTTGGGCAGGCATTTTCGGCAATATTGGCGATAGCAAAATTCAAAGTAATTTTATAGGAGTATTGGAGGATGGAAATACAGCTGCTTCAACATTGAAAGGAATTATAGGCAGACCGAGCTATGATTATCTTGAAAATGCATTGATCGGAGGTGAACAGAGAAACGAGGGCAATTTAATTGCTGGTTGCGAAACCGGAATAAGCTTTGACACTCCATCGATTAGCGGAACTTCAGAAACAATCACCATCATTAATAATTCTATAGGCACCAATTTCACCGAAACCGCTATCATTCCTCCACCAAGTGTAGGTTTCCAACATATCTACAGTCGCCAAAGCGTGGTACTGATCGTTAAGAAAAATGTTTTCGCACCTAATATGGTGGGGCTTCAATTGCATAATGGCACCAAAGCCACGCTGCTTGGAAATTTTTTCGGCACAAATAGAAGCCAAAGCCCGGTATTTAATAAAATGAATTCAACTGCCATCTCTGGCAACAGCTTTGTGGAACTAATTGTTGGTGGTGAACAAACAGGTGATGATAACATTTTCACTAATTACCAAAATCCAATAAGCGTACTTAACGCATCAAAAGCTTTAGTGACCAAAAACAACTTTTACTGTAACACATCTGCCGTGCTCACTATTGGTAGCAATTTTATAGATGATTTTAAAATTTTAGGGCATTATGGCAACAGGGCTTTTGGCAATGCACAAGCAAATGCCTTAATTCAGCTTTATGACATAGAAAATTCATGCGGCCCTTGCAACCCCAAAGAACGCTTCGCCAGTGTTTTTGCAGATGCAAATGGAAAATGGGAATATAATGGGCTCATTAAGGGCGCTATCATGGGAACCGCAACTTTAAATGGAAATTCAGTAGGGTTTGAACCGATATCGCTTCAAGATTATGAAATAAAAATCACTCAAGTTGATTGTAATCAGAATGGAGGAGTTGAGGTAATCGAAAAGCGTGAAGGCAGTTATACCTACCAAATAAAAGATAACAATGGTAATGTGGTAAGCACTAACCAAAACGAAAAAAACTTACAGCCTGGCTCCTACACTTTGGAATTGACCATGTTGGGCGGATGTACCAATAGAAAAAGAATCGACATCTTTAATTTAAAGCCTGTTACCTTCCCTACTACGGTTAACCTAGCGTGTAATACAGCCGAAGGTAATTTTAACGGAAATGCATCAGTGCCGAGAGGTGGTGCCATTTTTTTCTGGGAGGATGAAAATGGGGTGTCTATGCCCAGTACCCAACCGATGAAACTTCGTGCTGGAAAGTATTATTTTTATGTAAAAGATGCTGCAGGTTGTATTTCCAACAAATCATTATTTACCGTGTTAGCATCGCCCCTGCCTGCAACCATTGATGATAGCAACCTTGTTTATGAAGATGCAGATTGTGGAACAGCAACTGGTTCCATCAAAGGAATGAACGTAACCATTCACAGCGGTACCGCAACTTATGCATGGCAAACCCAAATTGGCCAAAATTTCTCATCGGGCTTAGAACTGGTCAACGCTCCTGCTGGTCAGTATCGCCTTGCCATTTTTACCAATAGCAGTTGCGGAGTGATTTATTCGCCATATTATACCATAAAAGAACAAAACAGCATCGTTATCAATGAGGTTAATGCAAGGGCTGTAAATGCAAAGTGTGGCATTAACAAGGGGCACATTACTGGAATGGTGGTTACTGGTACCAATTTGATTTATGATTGGAAAGATGAGAGCGGCAATTCTGTGGGTAATACGTTAGAACTGAATGACGTACCTATTGGAAAATATTATTTACTTGTTAAAAACAGCAACTGTTCAAAGAGAAGTAGCACATTTACGGTAGACTTAGACCCTATCCAACAATTTCCAGCCTATAGTGTTTCCGTTACTAAAACATCTTGCGGTTTAGATAATGGGAGTTTAGCTATAGATTATGGCAGTTTCAATCCTCCAAAAGCAGTACGATGGGTAAAAAACAACATTACGGTTGGCACCGCTGCAAACCTAACCAATCAACCTGCCGGAAAATACAGTCTCATGTTAACCAATGATGCAGGATGTGAAAGATTTTTTGAATCTTATACAATTGAAGTCATTAAACCATTAACTGTAGATGTTAGCAAGGTGTCAAGTAATCCTGATCACTGTGGTACTGGAAACGGTAACATCACAGGTGTAATTGCAACTGCCGAAAGTGCCGTTAGCTTTGCCTGGAAAGATAAAAATAACCAAACCGTAGCCACAACAAAAGATTTAGCAAATGCCAAAGCTGGTAATTATACCTTAACCGTAAACGATGGCCTTAATACCTCATGTAGTACCCAGACATTTACGTTTACAGTAGTTTTAGGAACATCAGTATTAATTACACCTATCATGGCCGACGTAAAAATATGTGCTGCCGGAAATGCCAAGCTAGTGGTATCAAATAGCATAAATGGCAACTATAAACTCTATCAAAACCTAAATGATCCTTTCCCTGTACAAACTAATACAACTGGCAATTTCATGGTAGATGTAAAAACGAACAGCACCTACTACATCAGTTATAATTTGGGGAATTGCGAAAGTGATAAGGCAGCAGTAAACATTACCGTTGCCGATGCCAACTTAGAGATTCCTTCGTCATTTAGCCCAAACGGCGATGGAGTAAACGATGTTTGGCAAATTAAAAACTTAAACAATTATCCTACAGCTAATGTAAAAGTATTCAATAGAAACGGGAGTTTGGTGTATGAGCAAACCGGCGCCGCCCAACCATTTAATGGTTTAAAAAATAATCGTGTTATACCTGTTGGCGTATATTATTATTTTATCCTATTGCGCAAGGGCTGTGCAACGCTAAGTGGTACCATCACGTTAATAAGGTAATGCACCATTCCCAACACAGGCCATCCTACCTCGTACCGATTTACATCGGTAGCATACCTTTCCCAGCTTCTTCGGTGTCGAAGTATGGTTAGTCATCATGATCCCCCGCCGTCCTCCTTCTTTGGATGACTTTCACACAACGTTATGACGTTATTGCCAGCTTCCCGAAGTAATTCCGATAAAGGCTGTTACTTGACAAATGAGATTGTTTCGGGCGGTGAAGAACCGACCTCCGAAGTGTCGGACTAGGCTCTCGCAATGACGCACATAATCTTGTCATCCCGACTTTGGAGGAATCTAAGACGTAAACTTCTCTAATAGGTCCTTTCCCGAATAAGTCGGGACAGGCAGCTGCGCTCTTTATGACAGACTGGGCATATAAGGAAAACTTCACTTAATCACTAAGCCCACAGCGCCATTAACATACAGGTAATATTAACTTGATATTTGCTTAGCAAGAAAGCACTATTATTGAAGCAAGTTTTTATCACTATTTTTAAACATGGCTAATAGAAGATTTTTTATCAAGGGCAGTATGGCAGGTTTGGCGTTAACAGCCCTCAGAAGTAAAAAAAAATCATTACGATCACTTGAAGATGCCGTTTTATGCCCTGCCTGGTAATCATGATCATGCCGACACTGCCTTATGGAAATCGGTGTTTGGCTATGAAGATAACTATGCGTTTGAGAAAAATGGCGTGGGTTTTATACTGGCCAATACATCAGATATTAGCGGAAAATATCTATGTCCAGATAACGTTTTCTTAAAAAGGAAACTTGAAGCGCAAAAGAATTTGAAAACAGTTTTTGTCATTTTACATATCCCACCACATTTTTGGGTCCCAGAAAGTCCCTTTGTGGAATGTGCAGATACCATTAAACTATTACACAGTCGATGCTCACATTGGTGGCAACTGGGGAACTTCGTATAGAGGTTACCGTATTGTAGAAGTAAATGAAGACAACACCCTGCATACTTATCAGGTTAATGCAAGTAAAGCCCCTGTGCTTAATGAAACAAAATTCTAATTTCCCTATGAGAACATTCGCCTTAATTTTTCTTTCTACCTTTTGTTTAACAGCTAAACTAGCCGCACAATTACCTGGCAAAACAAAGGGTTCCAATCAGGTCATGTTACCAAATGGCTGGAAAATTAGTCCGGCAGGTAAATCAATTGACCTTGGAGATTTGCCGTTGAACATGCAGTTAAGCTCGTCTGGAAAGTATATAGCAGTAACAAATAACGGCCAAAGCACACAATCCATTCAGTTGATAGACACAAAAACTGAAAAAATAGTAGATGAAAAAGTAGTCTCAAAAGCATGGTACGGCTTAGCTTTCTCCAAAGATGAGCAGCACCTCTACGTATCGGGTGGTAACGATAATTGGATCTTAGATTTTCAACTTAAGGACAGCAGGTTGGGCAAAGTTGATACCATTAAACTTGGTGCCATTTGGCCAAAGGCGAAAATAGGTCCCGCCGGCATTTTAGTAAATCGTGCCAATGATAAACTTTATACCGTAACGAAAGAAGATAGCTGCCTTTACGTTGTTAACCCCATCAACAAACAAATTCTTAAAAAAGTTCAACTTCCGGCTATTGCCTATAGCTGTATACTCTCGCCCGATGAAAGTAAGCTTTACATCTCACTCTGGGGTGGCAAAAGTGTCGCAGTAGTCAATACTTTAACTGAAACTATAGCCCAAACTATTTCTGTTGGTAGTCATCCAAATGAACTGCTACTAGACAAAAAAGGCAGTTTGTTATTTGTGGCAAACGCCAATGACAACACCGTTTCAGTAATTAACACCAGCACAAACAAAGTGATAGAGGTCATTGCTACTACCCTTTATCCTACACAACTAAGTGGATCTACCACCAATGGTCTCGCCCTAAGCGGTAATGGAAAAACCTTGTTTATTGCCAATGCCGACAATAATTGCTTGGCAGTTTTTGATGTTAGTAAGGCGGGTAACAGTGCCAGTCAGGGATTTATCCCAGTTGGTTGGTACCCTACCAATGTGAAGGTATTGGGCAATAAGCTTTTTGTAACTAATGGAAAGGGTAATACTTCATTAGCTAACCCCAAAGGACCACAGCCTATAGCCAAGGCAGATAATAGTGATTATCACATGGGTAGCACGGCGAATAACAGGTTGCAATACATTGCCGGCTTATTTAAAGGCTCGCTGTCTTTGATCGAGATTCCACAAGCAGCGCAATTGAAATTGTTCACCAAACAAGTGTATGCCAATAGTCCTTTTAATGATAAACGTACCATCACAGCCGATGGTGAAGCGGGAAATCCTGTCCCGCGTAAAATAGGAGAAAAATCACCAATTAAACATGTGTTTTATATCATTAAAGAAAACCGTACTTATGATCAAGTGCTCGGTGATGTACCTGAAGGAAATGGAGACTCTTCACTTACCTTGTTCGGAAAAAAAATAACGCCTAACCATCATCAATTTGCAAAGGATTATGTGCTTTTAGACAATTTTTACGTGGATACAGAAGTGAGCGCAGATGGACACAATTGGAGCATGGCGGCTTACGCAACAGACATCGTAGAAAAAACATGGCCCACCAGTTACGGCGGCAGAGGCGGAACCACAAATTTTGAAGGTGGCAGACCGGTTACCTATCCCAAAGATGGCTTTATATGGGATTATTGCCAAAGAGCAGGTATTTCTTACAGAAGTTACGGCGAGTTTGGATCTTATGGCAAGGCAAACATCAAATCATTGCACGGCCACATGTCTCCCAAATCGCCAGGGTTTGACATGGACATTACCGATCAGGTTCGGGTAGAAGCTTGGATGAACGATTTTGATTCGTTACTAGTGGCTGGAGCAGTGCCTCAGTTCAATACCCTAAGGATATCAAACGATCACACCAGCGGTCAGAAAAAAGGGAAGGTTTCTCCACAGGCTGCCGTTGCAGATAATGATTATGCCGTTGGCAGATTTTTAGAACATTTATCCCATAGCCCCATTTGGAAAGAATCAGTAGTTTTCATTTTGGAGGATGATGCACAGAACGGGCCCGACCATATAGATGCACATCGTTCACCAGCTTTTGTTCTTGGTCCTTATGTAAAACGGAATAAAGTGATCAGCTCGATGTACTCCACCTCTGGTTTTTTAAGAACAATGGAGCTCATCTTGGGCCTTCCGCCAATGAGCCAATACGATGCAGCGGCACTCCCATCATTTGAGTGTTTTACGAACAAGCCAGATTTTACGCCTTACACCGCCATTAAGCCGCTTATTAATTTAGATACCCGAAACGTTGCCAATAATGCAAGCAGTAGAAAATCTGAGTTTTTTAATTTTGCCAAGGAAGACTCAGTGCCCGATTTGGAACTAAACGAAGTGGTATGGAAAGCAGTTAAGGGAGAAGATTCCGTTATGCCCGCACCCAAAAGAAGTGCCTTTGTTATTTTAGAAAAGAAAAAGAAGGTTGATGTAGATTAATGGCAATGAAATTGTTTGCCTAGTGAAACCAGCTTTGGGTGCCACAGAACCAGCCTGTTCGAGATTTTATGAAAGGCATCTACCTATCATAGGGGTATGTAATCCCGTCTAACTCCAATATCTCGCTTATGATTAAGATAATAATATCCTGATTTCTAACAGATATCTTCCCGAAATCCCGACAGCTACTGGATTTACATCAGAGGGTGAGGTCCTAACTCTACCCTGATTAAGCCATTTCAAATAAATGGAAACCAATTTTATTTTAGAGATGTTAAGTCCAACCCAATAAAACCAAAAAATATTATGGACAGAGCAACACTAAACCTCGAAAACCTCCCAACAATAGACATAGACTACAGCGATTTAGGCTACCATGCAAAAGCAAGAAAACTAAAGCCGCATATCCTTAAGGACGGCGAAACCTATTACGCAATTTACGGCCCAGACCCACAAGTAGGCATATTTGGCTGGGGTGACACCCCACTCGAGGCCATTGAAGATTGGGAAAAGGACTTGGAGCAACGCATAGAAAGACTCACAGAGGGCGATGATATCACCAATGAAGTAATTTCGCAAATCGGAGGCACAAATGTTTAACCGGAATGACTAATAACCTAAATAGGATAGCAACGAACTACAGGTTAACAAATAGCCGTGCAACCACATTACGATGCCCAGTCACTTGTTCCGAATTGACATCGGGAAGCTGAGCATGACGACTCTCTATAGTGCGTCATTCCCACGAAAGTGGGAATCCTAAACCGATGGAAAGGAAAGAAGAGTTAATAAATAGCTGTGCAATCGCTTTAAGATGCCCTCCCGATAGCTATCGGGACAAGCTGAGCATGACGACTCTCTCCAGTTCACGTCATTCCCACGAAGGTGGGAATCCTAAATCGATGGAAAGGAAAGAAGGGTTAATAAATAGCTGTGCAATCGCTTTAAGATGCCCCTCCCGATAGCTATCGGGACGAGCTGAGCATGACGTACGTGGTGTATTAGGAAACTCTGCAGCCCCTCACAACCCCACAACTTTTTCCCAAGTACGAGGACTGGCCTTGCAGCATTTCGACGGTATGGTAGTTAAAGTGATTACACTTCCCCTTCCTCAGGCCCAAACAGGGTGGAGAAACGAAGCTCCTTCAGCGAAGTGGCTCATCCTGTGTCCTAAACTCACTTTGACGTAGCAGACCGAGTAATGATGCACAGCCTTGATTTTTTGTTTCTTTTGTATCAAGACAAAAGAAAGAGCCCTTCGGTGGCGCTAAACACCAGCGCCGCGGGAGGCGACATGAATAGGCTGTGGGAATTAGTAGGACTTCAATTTTTCTTAGCGATTTTAAACGATGGGTTGAGCAGAATGATTAACCTGACCGATAGCCTTTTGGGAGATCAGTTTTCAAATTATACCTCCATCAAAATTATGGAGCATGCAGCTACCCTCGACCTCGATCAATTTGAAGATTCTATATTTTATGATAAGTTGGAACGAGCGAGGCAACAAACAGTTGGTAGAAGTGTGATGCTGTCGCAAGTGATGAGCCAAATACAAGATATCATCTCAATGGCCTTTCTCTTAACAGGATTAATTGCATTTAACCCATGGTTGATTATCTTATTGGTGCTTTCGATTATCCCTTCATTCTTGGGCGAGTCCTATTTTAACAGCAAAAATTATGCGTTGTCTCGTAGTCAGACCCCAGAACGCAGGGAACTTGACTATGTACGCTACTTAGGCGCTAGCGACGAAACAGCGAAGGAAGTAAAGATTTTTGGTCTTTCTGATTTCATTATCAATAGGTTTAAAACCTTATCGAATAAGTTTTATAAAGACAATAGTAAATTGGCAGTTGGGCGCTCGCTTTGGGGAACTTTTTTTTCCATTTTAGGCACCATTGGCTATTACGCAGCCTACGGATTTATTGTTTACGAAACGGTTACGGGAAAATCTACCGTGGGTAACCTTACCTTTTTGGCAGGTTCATTTCGTCAATTGAGCGGATTGATGGAAACCATGCTTTCTAGATTTACGATGGTTTCTCAAGGCGCTATTTACCTACAAGATTTCATTGATTTTTTTGAAATCAAACCGAAAATTACTAAACCAAAAGATGCTCTACCTTTCCCGAATCCTATAAAAATGGGTTTTGTATTCGAAAATGTAGGTTTCCAATACCACAATAGTGATAGATGGGCCAACAGGAATTTAAGCTTTGAATTAAAACCTGGAGAGAAATTGGCCCTTGTGGGCGAGAATGGTGCGGGTAAAACCACTTTGGTAAAACTCTTGGCCCGATTATATGACCCAAGTGAAGGTCGTATTTTATTAGACGGAAAGGACTTAAAGTCTTATGATCTGGATGACTTGAGGCATAACCTCGGCATCATTTTCCAAGATTTCATCCGCTACCAAATGACGTTTTATCAGAATATTGCTGTCGGCAATATCAAGGAAGTTGAAAACGAACAACTGGTTAAAGCAGCTGCCGAGCTCAGTTTGGCCGACGAACTGGCCCAGAAATTACCAGGCGCTTACCAGCAATGGTTAGGCAGGAAATTTAATGATGGAATTGAGCTTTCTGGTGGCGAATGGCAAAAAGTTGCCTTGGCTAGGGCCTATATGAAAGATGCACAGGTCTTGATTTTAGACGAACCTACTTCAGCACTGGATGCTAGAGCAGAGTATGAGGTTTTTCAGCGTTTTGCACAGCTCACCACTGGAAAATCAGCCGTTCTAATCTCGCACCGTTTCTCCACCGCAAGGTTAGCAGATAGAATTTTGGTTTTAGAAAAGGGAACACTATTAGAATCTGGAACACATGAACAACTCCTCCAAGCCGGCGGCAGATATGCGGAGCTGTTTAATTTGCAAGCGAGAGGTTATAAGTAGTTCACGTCATTCCCGTGCATATGGGAACCCGAAGGGCTCAGCGCAGCTAATCGTAATGCGATAGAAATGAACGAGGATTATGACAGCCGTGCAATCGCATTGCGATGCCCAGTCAAGCTGAGCATGACGAACGTTGAGGGATAGATCATATGCAACCCCTCAAAACCCACCACTCTTTCCTAAGTACGAATAGGGCCTTGCAACATTTCGAAGGTATGGTAGTTAAAGTGATCGAACACCCACTCACCTCCCACAGGCTCAAACAGGGTGGAGAAACGAAGCTCCTTCAGCGGAGTGGCTCAGCCTGTGTCCAAAATCCACTTTGACGTAGCAGACCTAGAAATGATGCACAGCCTTGATTTATTAATGAGTTGGGTTGTTTTTAATGGAATTAATGAGCTCGCGGAAGGGCTCGGTTTTGGTTACCTTTTCACCAAGGAAAAGATAAGAGCCCTTCGGTGGCTAACCGATGCAAGCCTAGAGCGTGGCGAATAGTAATTAATCCCTCCCCCTTACCCCCTCCATGAGGGGGACAGCATAGTTCAAGAAAACAGGATGCATAAAATTGCTATTTTCTTAAGAATTTGTATATTTCTTGATAAATAGCCCTCTATTATGGATGATCAATTTAAAATTGACGAAGAACGGAAAGTTATACTTTCAGATATTGAAGAATTTGGATGTCATCTCATTGCCGTCGACCCTGATAATTACACGCCTGGTTTTGTCTATTCAATCGGGCTTTATCACAAATATGGACATCCGGAAATTATTTGTTTTGGTCTTAATTCGGAGGTTACCGCAAGCATAATAAACCACGCTTGCCACTTGATACAGAATGGAGAACCTCCTCTGCCAAATCAACCCTATCGAGGTTATTTGGAAGGTTATCATATCCAATTTCTCGAAGTCGACAAAGCATTTTACCGAAATTATTTAGGTTATGCTGGAAGGTTTTACGATATGGGGTTTGACTTTCCGGCATTACAACTCGTTTGGCCAGATAAACAAGATTTATTTCCATGGGAAGAACACTTTAACTTTGATTTGAAATTTAAACAACCTCTATTAGATAGAAATGCAAATTTTAAATTTTATGAAGAAAAAGATCTCGCAGTTTATACGACCAAGCAGATATTGGAAGGTGATCCGATTCTATATGTACACCACAACGAAGATGGTGATTGGCAATTCTATAGCTATTTAGATCCTACTCTGGACGATATCAAAGTGGTCTCTTTACAAGAGATGCTTGAAATAGACCCCTCTTTAAATGAAATTTATTATTTGCAATACGGTTGGAGAGCATGGCGCAGTAGTAGATATGATGATTGGCAAGATGAGAGATTTAAAGATGAATCAATTGAAGAGCCAATTCTTAAAGTTAACGTTTCGGATTTGGTAAAGGATATTAATAAAATAAATTTAAATGATATTACCACTGAATGGGAATGGCTAATTGCAGGTTACAAAAAAGTGTTGATGTTGACGAAATTTGGCGATATGTTTCTTCAAAACCCAAATGATGAAGTTGTTTGGTTAGATACTGGAACTGGAGTAGTTACGGAGGTAGCGTCATCTATAGCTGAATTTGAAGAACAACTTAATAAGGATGAAAAAATGGAAGAGTGGTTGCTGCCTAATCTCTTCATAAAACTTCAATCCTTGAACATAAACCTTAAAGAAAGTCAAATTTATGGCTTTCAAGTTCTGCCAATCTTAGGAGGAACTTATACTGTAGAAAACATTAAGCCAATTGATATAGGCGTTCATTTTTCCATAAACGGAGAGATATTACGGCAGCTAAAAAATATGCCTGATGGAACTGAGGTTCAGTTAAAAGTATCAAATCCTAAGAAGAAACCACGTTGGAAATTTTGGTAAGGTCTTAAATCCTATTACTTATTTGAATATAAATATTCAGCCCAGATTTGCTCGAATTCTTCACAAGTAATTTCTTTTGCTAAAAACTGAGCATCTTCATTTATTTCGTGGACAGAAGGGATTGTCTTAGAAGATAAAAAAGCATCTCCTTTTTCTATAGATGTAGAAGCTAGTGCGAAATGATCATCCTTATAAATCAAAATCTTTCTAATTTCAAAACCATCCTTGTCTACTTCATGATAGAACAAATTAGGTTCATCTTCAAAATCGTGTATCCAAACGGTTTTAATATATTTCATCATTGATTGATAAAATCCACATTAGAAAACATTAGGTTTAATCAACTTCTCCATTTCAATCAAACTAATCCCCTCTAGTTTCGGATCCCCAAACCTACCTTCAATCTCATCAAACGCAATGGAACCCCCAGTAGCCACATAACCATGTCGACTGTACCAATTGATCAATTCTACTCTAGTGCTAATCACAGAAATGACAATCCTAGCGCAGTTATTTTCTCTAGCATAATCTTCTGCTGCAAGTAAAAGCGACTTTCCCATACCCTTGCCTTGTAAAACAGGTGATACAGCAAACATTCCAAGGTAAAGGTAATTCGACTTAATCTCCAAGCAAACCGTACCTAGTATAGTATTATTTTCATCAGTACTCTTCAAGATCGTAACAGCTGAATTGGATAGCATAACCTCTAATGCTTGCTCATCGACACGTATTCCATCGAGAATTTCAGCCTCTGTTGTCCAGCCTTTTTTCGATTCCTCGCCACGATAGGCAGAGTTCACCAATTTGTCTAGTTCTTTAGCGTCTTCAAGTTTTGCTCGGGTTATTTTCATGCTGATAGTTGAGCGGCAAAAATAAGGAATTGATTTTAGCTTGCAATATCTATTGGTTTCTATAAAGGTCGGGATTTCGCGATGCTCAACATTGGTGTCATTGGTTCATTGTTATCATTAGTTATTGTCGTTCGCTTTCCGTTGAGATTTACAAGCGCTACCTATGCACTGGATATTAGCGGAAACTATCCATAAATACTCAACAATATCAACCACGTCACAAAACCCACTGGCACCAGTACCCCTGCACTGATAAAGAAAGATTTCATCAGTTCTTGCTTGCCCATAATCAAAAACACCACGCCTGCTACAGCATTCAACACCACTTGTATAAAGATGCACAAGCCCATTCCTATCGCTATACTAAATCCCAAATCTGCCTTAGCCGTATTTAGGATAATGAGCATCCCATATATTGCAAACACTAGTAGATTTATTCCTATGACTTTTAACATTGCTAAAAATTTAATGAACAGGGAATTCCGGAAGTTTTCCGAAACGTTATGCTAATAAGTGTTAAACTGGGTAAAAGGTTTTAATATCAGATGTTTTTTTCATCTCAGGCCTCTGTTGTCTTAAAAACCTCTTTTTTTGTCCTGTTCAACCTGCGTTCACAATTAATGGCACTCGGTTTAGTTGATGAGTATTATTTTGTCATTCACCCCATTATTGCTGGTAATGGAAAACACCTGTTGGAAGATATTACGCTCCGAGAAAACATCAACCTAAAGCTAGCTGATGTCAAGGTTTTTAAATCAGGATGTGTGGGTTTGCATTATTTGAAAGGATAGGCTTAGATTTGGAAGATAAGTATAACAACTTACCTATATAGTCCGCGTCATTCCCGTTCATATGGGAACCCCGAAGGGCTCAGCGCAGCTAATCGTTATGCGATGGACGGAACGAAGAATTAATAATAGCTGTGCAGTCGCATTACGATGCCCAGTTAGCCTGTCTCGAATTTATTTTAGGAAGCTGAGCATGACGTTTATGGTCTATTGGGCTCCTTCGCAACCCCTCAAAATCTTACAGTTTTTTTCCAAGTACGAGGACTGGCCTAGCAGCTATTTGGAGGAAAACCATGCAGTGCTCTTGAGGACAAAAGAAAATATAAACTCAAACCGAAAAAAACGCTGAACCTGCTAGCATTGCCTTTCATAAACTCACCAACAAAATGATTTTTCAGCGAGCGTGAGGAAAAAGAAATGGGTTAAGCCTGCAAATCATTTTCAATAGCAGGTTGGCGAATTTTTACCCAAACTGCTGCAAGCCTTGATCTTTTGCTTCTTTTCTATCAAGAGAAAAGAAGAAGCCTTTCGGTGGCTAACCGAGGCAAGGCTTGAGCGTTGGAATAGTATTTAATTCCTCCCCCTACCCCCTCGGAGAGGGGGACAATAAAGTTCAAGAAAAACAGTGTTCGCAATAACGACAATACAAACAAAAACTTAACCTTAACCAATCTTACAATTAACACCCAATTAATATCACTACCCTAATTTTGGAACATGATCAGAAGAGATTTTTTCAAAAAAGGTTCCTTAGCCGTATTAGGCACTTCGCTACTCAACCCATTAAGTTCCGCAGCAGCGATACTTACGCCAACCGAAGAAAAAGCTTGGGGCACTGCCACCAACATTATTTTCATGGTAAGTGATGGCATGAGTACAGGCACCTTGAACATGGCAAACTTGCTTTTAGAAAGAAAAGAAGGTCGTGAAAGCAAATGGATTTCTTTATACAGAGAAAACAAAGTGGTAAGGGCTTTCATGGATACCGCTTCTGCAAATGCAATGGTTACCGATTCTGCTGCTTCAAGTTCTGCTTGGGGAGGTGGTGTGAGGGTAAATAATGGAAAACTAAATGCCAATGCAGATGGAAGTTTCAATACCCCTATTTTACAGAAATTTAAAAACGCAGGTAAAAAGGTAGGTTGCGTAACTACCGTTCCAATTACCCACGCTACGCCTGCTGGGTTTTGCATCACTAATAATTCTAGGGGCGATCAAAGTGAAATCGCTTTACAATATTTACCTCTTCAATTTGACGTGATGATGGGTGGCGGCAATCAATATTTTAACCCTGCGAAAAGAAAGGATAAAGTTGATGTGTACAGTAAATTTGCAGAGGCTGGTTATCAAATTGTTCGCACGAAAGCTGAAATGCTTAAACTAAACAATAGCAAACCAATTCTAGGGGCATTTGATGATGATGCCCTGCCTTTTAGTGTTGATCATACTAATGATGTGACCCTTCAAAATCGCGTACCGCCCTTGGCAGAGATGACAGTTAAGGCCATCGATTTGATGAAAGACAGTAAGAATGGCTTCGTATTACAAGTTGAGGGTGGAAAAGTAGATTGGGCTGCACACTCAAACGATGCACCAGGTTTGCTTTACGATCAAATTGCTTTTGACTTGGCCGTAGAAAAAGCAATCGAATTTGCAGAAGCTGATAAAAATACATTGGTGATCATTACAACAGATCATGGCAACGGAAATCCTGGATTATTTGGAGATACGGATAGCAATAAAAAGTTCGACACGCTACAAAACTTCAAACATAGCAACGATTGGATTTTAAACTCAATTCAACCTGGCTTTAGCCCTGCGAAACTGATAGATTTAATAGCAGCAGCACAAGGTTATGCCATCACAACTGATGAGGCTAAAAAATTATTAGCTCACTATGAAAAGCTAGATGGTGGCGGTATTTATAACAATCGCAAACTTCCATTCGAATTATTCGGACAGC
>SEDG01000099.1 GCA_004295885.1 Pedobacter sp.
GAGAATACTAACCGAGAATACAATAGTTTATATGGTGGCAAATATCATGGTAAAATGGATTTGCTTGATGTTTTCTACAATCAGAATTTAGGAGAGAAAGTAAACATCCTTTTAGGTTTGGACAATAGAGCAACTTCGGTGACTTATTTTAGTGCTGTTGCAACTACAGAACCATCTGCGAATTTATTCAGTACTTATGCTTCGGTGTTTTTACATGATTTGAGTATTTTCAATTTAGAAATCGGAGGTCGTTATAATAAGCACAATAAATACGGCGAAAACTACACTTATGCGGTAACGCCAAGCATCAACATTGTTAAAGAAGTAAAGTTATTCGGTACAATTGCTTCTGCTTTTAGAGCGCCAACGTTAGATATGTTGTTTGGTATGTATGGTGCTAACTTAAACTTAAAGCCAGAAAAAGCACTAAGCTATGAAGCTGGCGCAAGCTTTAATTTTTTAGCAGACAAAATTAATCTTCGTGTGGTTGGTTTCAAAAGAGATATGGAAGATGCCATTATTTATGGAGCAACAGGATATATTAATCAAGATCAACAAAAAGATAAAGGCTTTGAAATTGAGCCAGGTGTTAAGTTTGGTAAATTCTCATTGAACGGTTATTATGCCTATGTTGAAGGAAAACAAATTACTGGAACTAAGGTGTCGGATATTCTTTTGCGTAGACCAAAAAATACCTATGGTGTTAATGCTGGTGTGCAAGCCACTGAAAACTTATACTTAAGTGCTAATTATAAATTTACTGGAGAAAGAGCTGATAGTGATTTTAGTACTTTTCCTTCAGTGAATAAGGTGTTGGATTCTTATCAATTGTTTAATTTTTATGCTGAATATGCTTTGGCTAAAAAACGTGTTAAAATCTTCGCTGATTTGAAAAACTTAACTAACGAAAAATACACAGAGATTATAGGTTACCGAACAATGGGTTTCAATATGAATGCTGGTGTAAGTTTTAATTTTAAATAATATTCATCCCTAATAAAGTAAAAGCCTTCTCGATTTATTGGGGAGGCTTTTTTGGTTTAATAGATGTATGCTGTTTATACCGGAAAATTTATTACTGACAAGGCACTGTTTTTACAACATACATTAAATATCAGCGACTTTCCTGCTGTTTATAAAACATATTGGTTTGCGTTTATATGCGAAAACTTATCGCAGATCTTTGCAGATTTAGTTCGCAGAAAAGGCGCAGACTTTAAATCATGCTTTTGTAAGCGATTTCTGACAGTATTAGTTCATTGTTAATCAGTGAAATCTATCGCAAGTGTTAGTGGATTTGAATCTCGAAGATTAATTCAAAATGTAAGGATTGAATTAAATGATTTTCATATCTTGTATTTATCAATCCCTATTATATTTTTCGAAATAAAAAGATGTAATATGATAGAAAATGAGATTTCTTATGTAATTAGAGGATGCATATTTAAAGTTCATAACAGTGTTGGACCGGGACTGTTAGAATCTGCTTACGAACTAGCTTTGTGTTATGAGCTAGAAAAATCTGGTCTAACCGTTGAATGTCAATTAAGTTTGCCTTTTATTTATGAAGGTGTAAAATTGGATTTAGGTTACAGAGTAGATTTGATGATATCAAATAGAGTTATTGTTGAAGTTAAATCAGTTGAAAACTTAAAGGATATACATTTTAAACAACTTTTGACTTATTTAAAATTATCAGATAAGAAGTTAGGTATACTAGTTAATTTCAATACTTCCGACATTTCAACATCTATAAAAAGAGTGGTAAATAATTTATAAGTGTTATTGTCCACCTTTTTTGGCAAAATAATCTAAATATCTGCGGCTTTTCTGCGGTTTATAAGATTAGTCGGTCTGCATTTATCAGCGACTCACCGTGGGATCTTCGGTTTAAGAAATCATAAAAGAACTCGGTATTCATCAGTGAAAACTAAGATAGATTTAACATCTACTTACTAACTTGAATAATTAAGATTTATTAGAGTATCATTTCCCATAATCCATTTTAAACTTACTCAAATCCGGTAGTTGTTTTTTACTCCTATTTAACTCAAACTCGTAAATCGTTCTACCTAAGTTTTTCATAAAAGGATAACAAACAGTTTCATATTCATATTTACTATCATTATAAATTCCATCCTCATTACTTTGTACAACTGCAGTTAGAAAATATTCAACTTTGTTTTTAAAGTCAACAAAGTAAGAGTTGTCTATAATGAAACCATAACTATCACCGTATTTGTTAAAAATTCTAATGTTTGGGTCTATAACTGCATCTTTTTCTCTTCCATAAAAAAGCATCTTCGCATATGTAGGCCAAAACTCTTTCGGATCATACTTAGGAAAGTCGCTTTCTGTTGGCAGTTTACTCATATACGTATAGATGAGTTTATAATCATCAGCTGTTAAGTTGAATCTTTCCTTGGCTGGAAAAGCCTCTGGCATCATTAGTCGTTTCATCAACAACTGTTGGTCGGCAATCGTAAAAACATTTTTATTGGCAAAACTGTAAGGCTCATTAACTAATTTATCATTGTTATCCATATAACCTTTACCCACAATTAAATTGGTTAGCGCTAGTGGATAATCTTTACCGTCATATTCTTCTGCCTGATGATACACTAATTTATCACCGTCATAAAAATCAATCGGATTAGTATGTCTAGCAGATTCCCCACCATCGCCTATGGCTAAACGATTTAAAACTCTGCTTTCCCTCATTCCATATTGTTGTAATTTTCCGTTAATTCCTGCTCTGCCTATAAATTCAAATAATCTATTAAAAGCATCATTATCGCTGGTAAGCAATACTTTTTTAATATAATGAGCTAATGAAGGTTTTCCATTTGCAGCGCTTTCGTCTTTTAAAACTTTTGTCTGACCTTTAAAACTGCTATCTGTAGTTATGATTGAGTTAGCCGTTAATCCTGTAATCTTCAATTCATTTATTTTTTCTAGGGCGAAGATTACTCCAGCAAGTTTAACCGTGCTGGCCGGATAGAAATATCGCTTTGCGTTAAGGTTATAGCTAAAGTTTTTAAACCTTGGTTTATTGTTTTTGTCTCTGTTAACCTGTGTGTACATAATTTGTACCTCGTTATTGTTTGGGTGCTTTAAAATACCTGAAAACAATTCAGGTTTACTTTCCATTAAAGTTTTTAAAAATGTGGTATCTGTTTTTTGTGCCATCGCATGGATGTTGATGAAGATGAATAGACAAAGGGACAATTTTCTCATAATTCTAGAAGCTATGGATTAAAGGTAATATCTATATTTTTTATTCAGCATTAAAAAAGCTAATTTTGTGACACTAAAAAAAAAGAAATGAAAAGTATTTTTACCCCTAGAACACTGGTTTTATTATTATTTATGCTTGTTATTATTGGCATAAGGGTTATTGCTCCGCTTTCTCCTGATTTTAAAATATTTGCTAATCTTTCTGCAATTGGTGCTTTAGCCATATTTGGAGGTGCCTATTTCAAGAATAATTTAAATTCATTTTTATTACCAATCGCGGTTTTGTTATTGAGTGATTTAGGACTTTTCTTAATCATGGGGAAAGATTACGGTTTTTATGACGGTTGGTACTACACCTACATTGCATTTGTTTTAATGGTAGCGGTAGGAAAGTTAATGCTTAAAAAAGTAAACATTCAAAATGTTTTAGGTGCAAGCTTTGTCGCAGTCTTTATTCATTGGGTTGTTTCAGATTTTGGCTATTGGCTTGTCCAAACCATTCATCCGCAAACATTGGCAGGTTTTTGGGCCTGTTTGGTTGATGCCATTCCATTTGAATTGAATTTTTTATATGGAACTTTGGTGTATTCGGCAGTCATGTTTGGGGCGTTTGAGATGTTAAGAGCGAAATATCCCACTTTAAGTGCAAACAGAAATACTGCCATACAATCGTAGAGCGGTAATAATATTTAAACAAAAAACCCTTTCGTGCACTGTTCGGAAGGGTTTTTTGTTTAAATTAGTTTTATGAAAAAACGACTAGTAATTTTAACTGGAGCAGGTATTAGCGCAGAAAGTGGCTTAAAAACCTTCAGGGATGCGGATGGACTTTGGGAAGGCTATAATGTAATGGATGTGGCTACTCCAGAAGCTTGGGACAGCAACCCAACCTTGGTACAGCAGTTTTATAATGAACGGAGGAAACAAGTTTTAAATGCTAAACCTAATGAGGCTCATTTGATGTTGGCAAAGCTGGAAGAACATTTCGATGTACAGATCATTACACAAAATATTGATGACCTACATGAACGTGCAGGGTCTACAAATATTACACATTTACACGGCATAATTACGTTTGCCCAATCAGATAAAAATGCTTCGCTGTTATATCCCATCAAGGGTGATGAAATTAAAATGGGAGAGTTGTGTGAGCTTGGTTCGCAACTGAGGCCTCATGTTGTCTGGTTTGGAGAGGCAGTGCCGATGATTGAAATTGCAGCCACAATTTGCGAAGAAGCAGAATTATTTATGCTAGTTGGTACTTCACTAGCTGTTTATCCAGCCGCTGGGCTTATAGATTTTGTACCTAGGGAAGTTTCAAAATACATAGTCGACTTAAAAATTCCTTCAGTAAATCAGTACCAAAATGTAATTAGGATAGAGAAATCCGCAACAGCAGGGTTAAGAGAAGTTGCGGAAATATTAATCAAAAATGCCTAAACAACCAGCAGTTTTTAATTGGAGTGGAGGCAAGGATAGTACTTTAGCTCTACATTATGTTTTGCAAAATGACGATTTTAATGTTCGCTACCTGCTAACCACAGTTAATGATGGGTTTAATAGAATTGCTATGCATGGTGTGAGGGAAGCGTTGTTGCAAGAACAGGTGAGCAGCTTAAACATTCCATTGATTCAAATACGACTGCCAGAAATGCCTGATATGGAAATTTACGAAAGAGAAATAGGCAGCGCGTTAAAGAGGTTAAAATCTGAAGGAGTTAATCATTCTATTTTCGGAGATATATTTTTAGAAGATTTAAAAAATTATAGAGAAAATCAATTGAATAAAAATGGGATAAAAACTGTCTTTCCCTTATGGAAAAGAGATAGCCTCGAATTGGTTAAAGAATTTATCTCCTTAGGTTATTTAACGATTGTAGTATGTGCACAAGATGGATTACAAGATTTTTGTGGAAGAATAATTGATCAGTCTTTCTTGGATGATTTGCCTGAAGGTATTGACCCTGCAGGAGAAAATGGCGAGTTCCATACCTTCGTTTTTGATGGGCCAATATTTAATAAATCAATTCAATTTTCTATAGGGGAGAAGGTGCATAAAACTTTTCCAAGTCCGAATAAAGATGACAAGCCAAGTGGTTATTGGTACATTGATTTAGTACCTTATTAAATGATTTCGAATCTTTTTCGTTAAAACTTTTTTTGATAATAAAACCTTGATTCTTATCCAAACCTCTATAATATTTGGCGGATTTGCACTTCCAAATATTATATGGTTATATATTTTATATGTTTAATTTTCAATTAGTTATATTAATATAACTAAACTTATACTTATTTTAAACGAAGTAATTCTAACCTCTCGGTTACTGAAAATCAAAATAAAATTCTGTTCAGTATTTAAATATACTATTTTACAGTTAGTTATGAATTTTATATGAATAGTTACTGTTGCCTTTGGTAGGCTGCCGAAAAATCGCTCCTCATTGTCTTAAATCTTTCGACAACGGTTGCTATAAACTCTTCATCTAGCATTTGAAATATCTCATTAGCTCCTCCTCCTGTAAGTTCCAATTCTGATATTTTATAATTTTGCTCAAGTGGTCCTTGTTCAAATTTTACAATGTATTTTTGGTTCATATTAAACAAGGTAATCTTGCAAGCTGGATGTGGTAACTCTGCTATTGTTCTCATAATTTTTCGTTGAATTTCAAAGCTAAGTAATTTGAAAATAGCCACCGCACAATGTTGAATAGTTGGCGAATGTTAATTCTTATTGTTATTTTAGGGAAAAGAATTTTATGAACGCAGCGATCATCTTCATTTATATTTTAGTGGGCTTATGGTTAGTCTCAATCATTTGGGCACTTAATGATATTGCAAAACATCCTTACAAAAAGAAAATTAAAAAACTGATTTGGACTAACATCGTTGTCATTTTTCCTTTCGGTGGGTTAATCATATATTTTCTAATGGGTAGAAAAAACCTTTCCGAGGCGTAATTTCATCACCATTTTGTAAATCTCTTTAGAACTAGCTTAGTTAATTTTTCTTATGGTTAACTTTGTTTCTCAAAACTATTCTAATGGCTGAAGATTTAACTATTGCCAAAACAGGCACTAAAGAAGAACAATACCAATCTCTTATCCCTCAAATTGAAGCCTTGCTTTACGGCGAAACTGATTTAATAGCAAATTTGGCTAATGTGTGCGCTGCTTTAAAAGAGCAATTCGGCTGGTTTTGGGTAGGTTTCTATTTAGTTAAAAACGATGAATTGGTTTTAGGTCCGTTTCAAGGTCCTGTAGCTTGTACAAGAATTAAAATGGGAAAAGGTGTTTGCGGAACTTCTTGGCAAAATGCAGAAACCATTATTGTCCCAGATGTTGATGAGTTTCCTGGTCACATCGCTTGTGCTTCTGCATCAAAATCTGAAATCGTATTGCCTCTTTACAAAGCTGAAAACATTATTGGTGTTTTAGACGTTGATAGCGAATATCTTGCTCACTTTGATGAAGTTGATGGCAAGTACCTAAATCAGATTATCAATCTTTTAAATGCCTAAATTACCTTATTCTTTTTATCAACAAGAAGATGTGACCAGTTTAGCTGTTCAGCTTTTGGGCAAACAACTTTTTACATTGATTAATGGTAAATTAACAGGAGGAACGATTGTAGAAACCGAAGCTTACAACGGGATTATTGACAAGGCATCTCACGCTTACAATGGAAGATTTACGCCAAGAACCTCAACAATGTATGAGGCGGGCGGCATTTCATACGTTTATCTATGTTATGGCATCCATCATCTATTTAATGTGGTAACCAACACTAAAAATAATCCGCACGCTGTTTTAATTCGAGGCATAGAGCCCACCGTGGGTTTACCGACTATGCTAGAGCGTAGGAATATGCAGAGTATAGCGCCGAGAACAACGGCTGGACCAGGTGCATTAGCAAAAGCGTTAGGTATAGATAAAAACCTAAATGCTAAAGATTTATTGGGTGATGAAATTTGGATTGAAGACAATGGCATTCAGTTTAAGCCAGAAGATATAATTGCATCTCCACGTGTTGGTGTAGATTATGCAGAAGACCATGCTTTGTTGCCATGGCGATTTTATATCAAGGGCAATAAATATGTGAGCAAACCAAATTCTTAACCAACTTTCATATTAACTTGTCTTAGGACTTGCGAAGTCTACTAAAAACTTTTCAATTTCTTTTGTGTTTAATAATAAATACATCTGATTATGAAAAACGAGAAAAATATAGCCATACTCAAAGAAATGGCAGAAAAGGTGAGAATTTGTATGTTCACCACACTGAGCGGCGACGATGAGTTTAGCAGCAGGCCAATGGGAACAGCTAAAATAGAAGACGATGGTAGCATTTGGTTCTTTACCAACGAGTATTCGTTAAAAAGTAAAGAGATTTCTAAAGAGAATGAAGTTAATTTGGCCTATAGCGACCCATCGAGCAATACTTACATTTCAGTAAATGGAAAAGCTGAATTGGTTGATGACCAAGCTAGGAAGGAAGCATATTTCTCTCCGCCCATTAAAGCTTGGTTTCCAGAAGGTGTAGAAGACCCGAATTTAATATTGATAAAGGTAACGCCTAATGCTGCTGAATATTGGGATTCGAGTGCTAGTAAAATGGTAGTGGCATTTAAAATGTTGAAGGCAATTGTTACTGGTGACA
>SEDG01000655.1 GCA_004295885.1 Pedobacter sp.
GGGGTAGAAAGTTTTTCAACTTTATCCAGCATTTCCGCGAAAACGAATTTGCTAATTCCCCATGCCAGCAATAGCGCAAAACAAGCAAACAAAAAGCCTGTTACAACCTTCCCTTTAATGGCGTTTATAAAAAAGTTTTGTTTCTTATGGGGCATGATTCAATTAAGGGCTTTTAATATGTGTTTTAACAACAATCTTAATGCCTAAATAAGAATGTGATTAATTAATAATTGAACGAATTGTTGTTTTCATTATTTTTAGGCAATGAATCGCATCGATAGACTTTTTGGAATCTTGATACTTTTACAATCGAGGAAATATGTAACCGCCGAGAAAGTGGCTCACCAATTTGGCATCAGCGTTCGTACCGTTTACCGAGATATGAAGGCGCTTGGCGAACAAGGAATCCCCTTAAGTTTCGAACCTCATAAAGGCTATTTCATTGTTCAAGGCTATTTTCTTCCGCCAGTTTCCTTTAATTCTGAGGAAGCAAATGCCTTGATTTTGATGGAGCGTTTTTTGGCAGGTTTTTCAGATAAGTCCATTACCCAACACTATACAACAGCGCTAAATAAAGTGAAGGCCGTACTGCGAACCTCGCAAAAAGAAAAGTTAGAAAAATTAAATGAGCACATTAAACTTCAACTGCCAGAACGTTTAACAAATGATGTAGAGCATCTCTCTGTTTTGCAAAATGCAATTACTGCAAAATGTATCATCGAGATTGATTATAAAAACAATAAAGATGAAGTTAGTAAACGCGAAGTAGAGCCAATCGGACTTATTTTTTATGCTTTCAGTTGGCATTTAATTGCTTGGTGCCATTTAAGAAATGAGTATAGAGATTTTAAAGTAAACAACATCATCGAAGTTAAATGCACCGAGATTCCATTCATTAAACACGAACACATGGCGTTAAGCGATTACATGAAATTGTTGCCAGTTAATTATTAAAGTTTTACACGGCGAGCAGTTAAGGTTTTATAATTAAGCTCATATCCTTTTTTCGCTGATTAACACTGATTCATTCGCAGAAAAAGCGCTGAAAAACTTTTAAACAACTCATTAGCCTATTAGTCTGCTAATATCAGCGTGTCCCTTATTCTGCGCCTTATCTGCGATACACATTTTCCTTACTTTTATCGCGAAGTGAAATAATATTAAAATATTTTTTTTACCCTGCCATAGGGCTGTCAGTCGTCTGTCTTTTCTTTGTGTTATAAAACTTAGAAATCATGAACATCATTAAACTATTATTAACAGAATTAGAAAGCGAAGCACAAACAACTCGTAAATTTTTAACACTTGTTCCATTAGAAAAAGGCGATTGGGCTCCTCATGAAAAAAGCATGAAGATGAAAGCCTTAGGTTCGCATATTGCCGAGTTACCAGCGTGGATTAAGTTGGCATTAACTACAGACGAATTAGATTTTGCTACCGCTCCTTATGAACCAGTTCAAGTAGAAAGCAACGATGACTTATTATCACTTTTAGAAAAAAGTTTAGAAGAGGCCATAACAAGCTTAAATGACGCAAAAGATGAAGATTTTGATAAAAGATGGTTGTTAAGAACTGGAGAAACCATTCATGCAGACACGTCTGTTTATGAAATGATAAGAATTTCATTCAGTCAGACTACTCACCACAGGGCCCAATTGGGTGTCTACTTCCGGAAACTGAAAGCAATGCAAAACAAAGATAGATTTCAAATCCATTTGTAATTTTTGAATAGGTCTTTAAGACACTTTGTAGCGTTAACGATGGAAGCGGCATCCCTCGATTCTTCATCGGGGATACAGCGGACAGCGTGTTAAAACGCCCAAATTAAAATTTATGTAATTAATTCTTCAACTACTTAAGCCTAGCTCTAATTAACAACCACGTAATTTTTAATTTGCCGATGACAACCGTATTTAAACCTTTTTCCCATCAACACCTCAAGTTTATAACGATGGGCTTATGTTTCTACCTCCTTTTAATGTATAGATGTGTTAAAATGTTAACTTTGTGAATTATTTACTAATTCTACCCAATGGCCGAAGTTACAACACGATTAAACAAATACATTAGCGAAAGT
>SEDG01000656.1 GCA_004295885.1 Pedobacter sp.
GGAGACATTGGACCCAATAATTCTGGAGAACCTTCAATTAAATAGATGTTAACTTGGTCAATATCTATCTCAGAGTAATCGTTCTTTAAAACGTGTT
This sequence comes from Pedobacter sp., assembly GCA_004295885.1. Taxonomy (GTDB): domain Bacteria; phylum Bacteroidota; class Bacteroidia; order Sphingobacteriales; family Sphingobacteriaceae; genus Pedobacter. Next base: position 98 of record SEDG01000656.1, read on the forward strand.
TTTTTAACTCAGCTAATGCGCCAGCTGTTTCAACACCTGTCGGACCACCACCAACAACCACGAAATTTAATAGTTCGGCTTTTTCTTGCGGGTCTTTTGTAATGAGCGAGGCTTCTAGATTTTGCAAAATTAGGCTACGCAAGTTTAAGGCTTCTGGTATAGATTTCATCGGCATCGCATTTTGCTGAATTTCATCTTGTCCGAAGAAGTTACTTGTAGAACCTGTTGCAATAATTAAAAAATCATAACTAATTTCTCCGATTGAAGTGATTAGCTTGTTTTCTTCTGGAATCACTTTCTGTACTTCCGTGACCCTAAAAGTTAGATTTTTTTGTCCTTTAAATATCTTTCTGATAGGAAATGCAATCGAATCTGCTTCTAAACCACCAGTAGCAACTTGATATAGTAATGGCTGGAAAGTGTGATAGTTGTGCTTGTCGAGGATAATTACATCCACGTTTTCTTTTCTTAGTCTTTTTGCTAATTCAATGCCACCAAAACCACCACCATTTTTATTGACGAATTAATAACCACAAAGACACGAAGAGCACAAAGGAAAATGTAGGTTCATTGGTTTTAACTACATAAGGCATTTAAGGAAATGTAAGTTCTATTACTGCCTTTTTGCCTTGCTGGTTTATCTCTTTCTTAATAACCGCAAAGACGCGAAGAGCGCAAAGAAAAGTATAGTTTCATTGGTTTGAAACCATATAAGGATTCAAGAAGATATAAGTCCTGTTTGTGCTTCATCCTATGCTAAGGGAAAATTAATCTTAGCGACCTTTGCTTCTTTGCGGTTAATGCTAAAATACTGCAAATAAAAAAGGGTCCCGAAATTCGAGACCCTTATATTTTATGATTTAAAAACTGAATTAAGCTTTTTTTGCTTCGTTTTTAGATAAATCAATTACGATAGGAGTAGAGATACATAATGATGAATATGTACCAATGATACGACCGATTAACAACGCGAAGATAAATCCACGGATGCTATCTCCACCGAAAATAAAGATTACTAATAACACGAAGAATACAGTTAATGATGTTAAAATAGTACGACTTAATGTACTGTTTAATGCGAAGTTGATTAAAGTATCTCTTTCTGCACCGTAAACATCAGTTTTGCCAGATTCGCCTAATTTCTCACGGATACGGTCAAACACAACTACAGTTTCTGTCATTGTATAACCCATTACCGTTAAAATAGCAGCGATAAAATCTTGTCCAATTTCTAATGGGAAAGGCAATACACCATCTAAAATAGTATAGAATGATAATACCAATAACACGTCATGGAATAATGCGATAACCGCACCTAAACCATATTGCCATTTCTTGAAACGTACCAAGATGTAGATAAACATTACGATACAAGAGAAGATGATTGCTCCATATGCACCATAAATAATATCACTAGCAATAGTTGGGGTAACTTTTTGTTGACTTTCGATAGTAAACTTAGCACCAGTTTCTGCCAAACCTTTTCTTAAAGCAGTCTCTACCAATTTATCAGCACCTTGGTCTTGGTCTTGGATATGATATGGAGTAGTGATTTTTAATGAGTTGTCTGTACCAGCGGTTTTAACTAAAGCCTCTTGACCTTCGAAATGAGGAACCAATTTATGAGCAACTTCTTCAGTGTTCATTTTCTTGTCGAACTTAACAATATAAGTTCTACCACCTTTAAAATCTACACCCAGGTTTAAACCACCGTTTTTAACGTAAAAACCAATACCAGCAAGGATGATTACTGTAGAAATGATATAATATAACTTTCTACGTCCAACAAAGTTGAAGGCAATGTTTTTAAATGCGTTTCTTGTGTATTGATTATCGAATGAGATGTTTGCTTTTTTAGCTAATAAACCTTCAAATATTACACGAGA
>SEDG01000100.1 GCA_004295885.1 Pedobacter sp.
ATAATACTTTTTTGTTTTTGCTAGTCGCTTCTTCAAAGATATTGATTTTCAAATCATCGCCCATTTCGGACATTGCATCAATACTAACGCTTGGGAACTTTTTACCTACAAATGCCATAGTTATTTTTAAATTTTATGGTGCAAAGGTACGGTTATTTTAGGTTGAAATTAACGAAGGTTTACTAATTGCACATACTTAATCTTGATAGGCTTATAGATAAAAACTATATATTCAATATAATTATTAGTTTTTATCTATTTAATGATTTATAAATAAATAATGAAGCTTTTGGATAAAGCAGTCCTGCCTTTTGCTGCCTGACACAGTAGGCAGGTAGGCAACCAAATTAAAAAGCCGCAGATTCACAGATTTAAAATAATCAATCTGCGAATCTGCGGCTCAAATTTAAAGTCTAATTTACTTCTTCAACGTGGTTTCGAAGATTTTAAAAATACGTTTGTATTCATCAGTCCAGCTGCTTGGCTCTACAAAGCCGTGGTCTTCTACAGGATATACTGCCAATTCCCAATTATCTTTACCCAGCTCTATGAAACGTTGTGTTAGACGAACAATGTCTTGGAAGTGAACATTCACATCTACCATCCCGTGCAACATCACCAAGTTTCCTTTTAGTTTATCGGCATAATAAATAGGTGAGCTGCGCTTATAAGCAATAGGGTCGTTATATGGTTCATTTAAAATATTAGCTGTGTAGCCGTGGTTATAATGCGCCCAATCAGTAACCGAACGTAAAGCCGCTCCTGCAGAAAAAACCTCAGGCTCCTTAAACATTCCCATCAATGTGATAAAACCTCCATAAGAGCCTCCATACAAGCCAACGTGCTTAGGATTTACACCATACTTCTCTACCAACATTTTAACACCATCTACTTGGTCTGTTAAATCTTTTCCGCCCATATCCCTATAAATTCCAGTACGGTGGTTTCTACCATAACCAGAGCTTGCAGTGTAGTCGATATCAATAACGGTATAACCATTATCTGCCAGCATATTATTAAACATGTACTCTCTAAAATATTGGCTCCACCAGTAATGCACATTTTGCAAATAACCAGCTCCATGTACAAAAACTACAGCCGGTTTATTTGGGTGTGGATTTGCGGCCGGATAAACTCTTGCATAAACATCATCACCGTATCTGTTTTTAAACGAAACTAAATCTGGTTGGCGCCATTTGTAGCTATCAAATTCTGCAGTTGTAGATTTCGTAATTTGCACTGCTTTAGCGCCAGGCTTGTTAGCTTGAATGTACAATTCCCAAGGTTTATCCATATATGAATAATTGATGGCTAACCATTTTTCGTCTGGAGACATCGTAATTTCATTTCCACCTTTCATTGATGTGATTTGAACTAAATCCCCACCATTTACACTCAATTTATAAAAATGAGTAATGCCTGGGTGTTCCTTATTTCCACTGATGTAAAAAGTAGTTTTGTCTTTTGATAAAATTGTTCTTTGAACTTCCCATTTACCACTAGTTAATTGCTTTTTCTCTCCAGTAGTTATATTGAAAGTATACAAATGAGAATAACCCGTAGCTTCGCTTTGGAAATAAAAACGGTTGTTATCAATCCAATCTATACCACGCCCAACACCAGGACCGCCTATCCAAGCCTCATCACGCTGACGGTCTAAAACGCTTACATTTCCTGTCGCCGCATCTAGCTTTAAAATCCACAAATCTTTATTGTCATTCGCATCTGCGGTGATGATAGCAGTTTTACCGTTGTCATTCCAAATTGGCGAGCCGAAATTGATTTTACGGTCTTCGTTTTTCTTAGTTCTTTCTTCTAGTTGCTTAGGGTAATCTTTCACATAATCTGGCAAATCTTTTATGCCTGGGATTTGAGAAGTGTGAACCATATAAACACTGTCTTTTGTGCCATCGTAAATAAAGCTTTCCGAAACCGTTAAAGTTTCGCCAACTTTAGTACGACCAGGAATGTCTTCAGTATAACCAGAAGCCGTTACGTAGTTTGGAACAATAGTATTATGATTGGTAGTTATAGGACTTGTTAAACGATAAGTAACAAATCTACCATCTGGACTAACTGTTAAGCCAGTTAGGAACTTATCCTCTAAATAGATTGCTTTAATCGTTTTAAAGCTAGCGTCTGCACCGCCCATACCAAAACGACGACTACCTGCTGCTCCTGCAAAACCTTGTCCTCTTCCGCCTGTTTTATTACGTTTTTTAATGATGTCAAATAGTTCTGTTTGGTCAGTTTTTAACCAAGTGTCTTGAACAGTTGGCGCAGTTCTTTCTGGAGTACCAGGAACAGTTGGCCCGCCTGGACCAGGTCTTTTTCCTTTAACAAAGTTTGTTAATTGCTTAGTTTCGCTGGTTGATAAACTCAATTGAAATAAGTTATCACCACGTTGAAAAACAACATCATTGTTATATAAAAACTTAGCCCCATTTTCACGGTCTACCGTATTAGTTAACCTAGTTTCTTTTTTCTGTTTGAAGTTGTACAAATAAACATCGCCACCTTTCTCCGATAGACCTAAAGACTTGTCTTTGTTGTAAGTATAAACTGTACCTGCGGCTTTTTCAGCGGCATTATCTTCAGTGGTTTCTGGTTTATTGGTTAATACACTTACTTTATATGCCTGGTCCTTTTCTTTATTTTCTGGATTCCAGCTAAAGAAAACGGTTTTACTATCATCAGACCAACGGTAATTGGTTGGCGCCACACCCATCCATTTTGGGTCTCTCATTATTTTTTGAACTGTTATCGGAGCAACTTGCTGTGCTTGAGCGGCAGCTGATAGAAAGAGAAAGAAAACTAGATATTTTTTCATATTATATTATATTTCGTCATTTCGACCATGGGGAGAAATGACGGGGTTTATATTTTAATTAGATTTACTGGCTAAACCACCTTTTTTACTGTCTACGCTTACTGTGAATTTACTTCCACCTTTTACCAACCAACGAACGGTTACAAAAGAGTTTCCAGGGATATTTTGAACTTTAATATTTACTGGGTCTCTTTTTTGTTCAACAGTAAAATTCATATCACGATTAGTTACAACCATTCCTGCAACAACAGTTCCACCAGATAAAGAAATGATATCTGGTATTTCGATATTGTTTTTTACATCCTGACTAGAGTGCGTAGGAATCATTCTATCGTTATTAATAATTGCAGTAACTTGCGTTAGTCCGCCAATATCTTTAACCTCAATTTCGCCAACAGATAATTTTGGAGTATTATAAGCGTGATAAACACTAAATGCCATGTTTCGGTGCGCATCACTTTCTAGCAAAAACCCAGGGTGTAAACGAGTGTAGGTTTTTTTGAAACCACCTATCTCAATATCACCGTAAGTTGGGTGTTTAAAAGGGTGCCAATCAACAAAAGCGTCTTTCATTAACAGGTCCTTATCGAAAGTATACAATTGTGTTTGACTGTCTTCTCCATCCGTTTTATTGTACATCGAATAACCAGTCCATAGTTCGTTGGAGAAAGTATAAATTCCTCTTCCACCATAAAACCAATCTAACTCGCCACCAAAAACAGAATACAAATCTTTATAAACCACTAAATATTTATAACCAGGCAACATTTCTTCGCCTTTTTTGCCAAGTGCATCATAAACTCGGATATCTAAAGCATTGTAGGTGTCTAAATCCTCTAAAGCACCTGGACCTCTTAAAATCATACCGCCATTATTGTGGTAAGACTGTGCTGCTGCGATGTTTGGATGTTTCATTACAAAATCTACAATTGCCCTATTTTCTGGAATTGAAAAAGGGTATTTATAAGCACCGCCTTGAATATAGTTTGGTTGCCAATTCCATCCCCAATCTCTATTTGGGTCATAAGCACCTTCACCGTCTTCATTTACAAAGCCATCCCCATCATTATCAATTCCTTCACTTCCTAAAAGTTCGTATTCTCCCTTTTCTTCTCCATTAACCAAAATCATTCTTCGATTATCCGTTGGGTCAACTTTATAACGACCAGTTGCGCTCTTACGTCGCATCATTACAATTTGTCCATCGTTATCTAAATCATCAAAACCATCTTCATTTGTTGTCCCATCACGGTCATTGTCGATAGGGATTAAACCTGTTCTCGGAGAGTGAGCGGTGTTTGCCTGATGAATAAAATTATCTCTCGCATCAGGATTAATGGTTGGGGCGATATAAAAAGTTTTATCCCCCAGCAAAGATGTGATTGCTTTATTACCAGAAGCGTACATTTCTGCTAAATACCAAGCAGTGTACAAAGCAAACTCACTACCTTGAATTTCGTTTGAGTGGATATTTCCATCAATGTACATGGCTGGTTTTTTATCGGCACTGCCAACTTTTGAATCTGTAATGGTCATCACCCAAAGCTCTTTGCCTTTGAAGGATTTTCCCATCGATTCTAGTTTTACTAAGTTGGGATGAGCAGCAGCTAATTTTTTACAAATGTCTGTTATTGCAGCATGATCGTTATATCTATTCCAGCTTACTTGAACCTTCGGATTGGGAGGTGTACCAACTGCTGCCAAAATATTTTCAGGCTGTTGGGCTTTTAAAATTCCGGCACACAAAATAAATGCAACCAGAAGAATTGTATGTTTTATTTTCATCGTCTTTTCTGATTTTATAGTGATACCTCGATTGATTTACTTCCTGTAGTTGGGCTTGTTGCATCAATTGTTACTTTGCCACTACCTTTTATCAACCATGTTAATTCTTTATATTCTTTACCTTGAATACTTTCTAACGATTGGTTTTTACGTCCACTAACAACTGTTTGATTAGCATTTGTATTTACCTTAACCACAATCTTTTTCAAGAAATAACTTCTATCGCCAACTTTGGTATAAGTAGATAAATCTCCAGTGTTTAACACGCTTAATGTAACTCGAGTTAATCCCTCTGCTACTTTCTCTGTCTTCAAATTAATGAAATCTATTTGAGGTGCCATTGCTGCCAAGCTCACTACAAAATCTGTATGTTTTGCCACAATTCCATCTACCAATTTGTAAGGGGGATTGATTAATACAAATGGGTCAACACCGCCAACTTCTACCGTTTGTCCGGGAAAATCTGGATGCGTAACTGCTTTCCACGGGGTGAAAGTATTGGTAATTCCTTGACTTGTTGCCCATCTCAAATAAGATGCAATTGGGTCATCATTTACAAATTTCTTCTCTTTGCGAGCCGAATCTGGAGCTACTTTTGGAACCCACCAACCCGGTGTGCTAAAGCTTAAGCGCCCATAATGAAAATATCCCCATTGAGAAAAATCTCCACTTTCTGCTTGTGTTTTTGGTGCATCTTTAGTTTTGGTAATTTTATTGTATTTCTCAGAAACCAATGCATTTGCTTTAACATCTGCCTCGAACCACCCCGTAATAATTCTTTTAGCTATGGCTGCTGGATTAAAAGTAACTGGCGTTGACAAGTTATTTGTTGGCCCGAAAGTTACAACTGCGTAAACATTAAAAGCATCGTATAAGAAATCGAACAATGCTCTATTTTCCTTTTCTGAAACTGCATATTCTCCAGCGCCCGAAACAAATGGTTTAAAGTTGTAACTCGAATTTTTATTGAAACTTATACCGCCTTCTCCATCTTCGTTAAAATCTCCGTCTTTATCATTATCAATTCCCTCTGGCAATAAGATATATTTCCCTGATTCGCCTTTGGTAAAATCAGCGGCTAATAAAGAGCGAGGGTCGTCAGTATTTAATTTATACTTTCCTGTTGGGTCAACTATTCTCATCATTGTGATTTTTCCGTTTCCATCTAAATCATCAACGTCATCTTCATTTAACTTTCCATCTCTATCATCGTCGGTTTTAGTAGCATTGCCACTTCTTTCAGTTTTTACTTTTGCAAAATATTGCTCGGTAGCATCTGGACTCATGTTAGGGAAAACATAGAAAGTTTGCTTGTTCAGCAACGTTTTAATGCTATCCGTAGTTGAGGAAGCCATTAATTTTTCTGCAAAACCAATCGCCATCTCTACACCCAAAAGATGTTTACCTTCTACACCACCAACCACAACAATTGCCGGCTTTTGGTCAGTTTTTCCAGAACCAATGGTTAACATTAAAATGTCTTTACCACCAACTGTTTGCGCTAAGGTTTTCGATTTAACTAATTGGGGATATTTGTCTGCAAGCGCTTTAACCCTTTGGGTTAATTTGGCATTGTTACTATAATCCTGTTGATTTTGTGCTGAGACATTGCATAGCAATAGCAGAAAAAACAGGTTAAAAAGGTAAAGTTTCTTCATTTTGTTTAGGTTATGCATGCAATTTATAGAAAAAAAGCAGTTACATAATCTAAAGCCTATCAAGATTTTACAATTGTTACAGTAAAAAGGTTTAGGGCGCAAAGGCGGATGGTACGGAGTAACTACAAAGGCACAAAAACACAAAGAAACTTAAATTTTATCCTTGGTGGCCTTAGTGCTTTTGTGGTTAAAAATCTTATCTGACTACTTTGCCCTTTTCATCAACATTAACATTGAACGGCGGCATGTAATCTTGTAATAAAACCGCTAATTCTCTTCTGTTAATCTGTCTTTCTAAATCAAATTCTGTTTTAAATTGATAAGATGTTTTCCACTTTTTAGGGATATCCTTTTTCATGGTTTCTAAGGATTTATTTCCAACGTAACTTATCATATCTAAAGCAGAGCCGATGGTCATTATTGAGTTTTTATAATCATCGAACCAAATTTGAGCCTTGTAATAAAAGTCTTTTATGGGTTGTCTAATTTCTTCGGTAGTAACCAATTTATTCGGAGAGAATTTAGCCAATCTACCGCCTAATTCCGCTTTTAAAACTCCAGTAACCCCAACAAATTGAATTGCTTTCCAATTGGTATCTGGTTGCCTGATATCAGCAAATGGCATTAAATCTAATTTATAATTAATCAGCTCACCTTGAATTTTTTTAAGATTAGATTCGGATGTTTTCAACTCGAAAAAAGCAGCGTAAGCAGCTGTTGCTCCAGCGGCTTGCCCCATAACCATACTTTCCGTATCGTTAATCCAAACCAAATTTTCTTGATTGGGAACCAGTAACTGGTACATCGAAAAAGTAGTGGCAATAGTTCCGTTTATTAATTTTCCGCTAGCAACGCTTGTTCTGTAAAGTGTATTGTTATAATCTAACTTATTCCATTGTGTATTTGGGGCGGTTATTTTTAAAGCTTCATTTAGTTTTGCATCTGCAGGATTTATTAAAACTTTTGGCCTAATCGTACTTCCATCACTTAATTTAAAAACCCAATTTTTACCAGAACGCTCTGCTTTAACCCACATTACATTTTTTATAACGTTCAGGTTTTTAATGCTGTCTATCCAGCTGCCTAAAGAGGCATTTGCTTTTTGTTTATCAAAAGGAACGGTTTTAGTGCTGTCTTTTTCCTTTAAAAAAGCCCTGTATTCTTTTAGAAATCTAGCTTGAATTCCTGAACTTAAATCTTCATTAACAGGAGAAAGGTCAAAGCCGCCAGCTTGTAATAAAATAGTTGTTTTAACACCAGAAATAGCAGATTGAACACCCGCCGAAAGTGCAGCATTTCCATTTCCAATTACCAAAACTTTAGCTACAAAAGGTTCTACTTTTACCTTTTTTGTTGATTTTTTCTGCGCATCAGCATGGGTAAAAAAGGCAGCTAAAAACAAAACCAAAAATATCTTCTTTATCATTTTATGGGAAATATGGAATTATATACGCAATATGCTTTATTTGGATGTGTTTTTAATGAACTTTACTAGTCATTTAACTATATTTAACAAATCAAGAACTTATTAGTTCTCAAGAATATGGAGCAAAAAATCAATCAAGTTTTTAATTCTCAACAAGCTTACAAATATACGCTTAGAAAAGAAAATGCCAATTTGAGGCAGCGGTAACAGAGTTGATTTTCGTTTATGGCGAGCTAGATTTCGCTATTAAAAAGCTAAGCGCTTGGATGCACCCAAAACACATCGCCGCCACTTTAAGTAATCCATTTGCAAAAAACAGGTTGTATTATGAACCGAAAGGTGTTTGTTTAATCATTGCGCCTTGGAACTATCCATTTCAATTAACAATGAGTCCTCTGATTTCTGCCATTGCCGCAGGAAATTGTTGTATTGTTAAACCATCAGAGTTAAGCCCTGCCACAAGCAAAATTGTTTCAAAAATTATAGCTGAAGCTTTTACTGAAAAAGAAGTTGCATGTTTTGAAGGCAATGCCGATATCTCAACGGCACTTTTAGCACTACCATTCGACCATATCTTTTTTACAGGCAGTACAGCAATCGGAAAAGTGGTAATGGAAGCTGCTGCTAAAAACCTAACATCAGTAACATTAGAACTTGGGGGTAAATCTCCAACAATAATCGACAAGGATGTTAACCTAGAAAAGTCAGCAGAAAAAATTGCTTGGGGCAAATTGATTAACAGCGGACAAACCTGCATTGCACCAGATTATCTCTTTGTACATGAGCAACAGCACGATGAATTTATCAGGCTGTATAAAGCTGCAGCAAGTAAAATGTTTTTTAAGACAGAAACTAAAATAGACCATCACGTTTACGGTAAAATCATTAGCCACAAACATTATGAAAGGTTAAAAAACTTAGTTGATGAAGCAGTTGAAAATGGAGCAAGAATAGATTGGGGCGGTCATTTTGAAGAGCAAGACCAAACCATTTATCCTGTTATTTTAAGCAAAGTCACTTCAGAATCTAAAGTGATGGAGGAAGAAATTTTTGGGCCGATTTTACCAGTTATTACTTACCAAAATATAGAGGAAGTTATTGAACAAATCAATGCAAAAAGCAAACCTTTGGCGCTTTATATTTTTAGCAAAAGCAGCAAGGCGATTAAACATATTATCAAAAATACTAGTGCAGGCGGCACTTGTGTAAATGATGTTTTAATTCATATCTCTAATCCGAAATTGCCATTTGGCGGTGTAAATGGAAGCGGGATCGGCAGTAGTCACGGTTTTTATGGTTTCAAGAATTTCTCTCACGAAAGAGCCATTATGTTTCAAAGAAGAATTGATTTTAATAAGATAATTTATCCTCCTTATGTTGGTAAGGAATGGGTACTAAAAATGTTGAAGAAAATAATGTAGTTAACTGCAAAGATGAGAAGATGATAACCACAAAGTCACCAAGGACACAAAGTGATTTAAACTTCGTACTTATATTTTCTTATAATCCTTATATGGTTCAAAAAGAATAATTTCAATTTATGCAAGATTTAGAAAGCTTAAAATACCCCATTGGAGAATACAATCCACCAAAAGCAATTACTGAAAATACTCTTAAAGAGTGGATTGAACAATTGGCAACTTTGCCCGAAGAAATTGTAGAGATCACTGCTGATTTAAGTGATGCGGATTTGGAAATTCCTTATCGCCGAGATGGCTGGACAGTTAGGCAAGTTGTGCATCATTTAGCTGATAGTCACATCAATGCCTACTCGCGTGTGCATTTAACTCTAACAGAGGAAAACCCAACGGTGAGACCTTATCACGAAGAAAGGTGGGCAGAACTAGCCGATGGAAAGACTGGAGATATTCAGGTTTCAATTGATATTTTAAAAGCGATACACAAACGTTTAGTAGCCTTGTTAAAAACATTAGCCTTTAGCGATTTCGATAGAACCTATTTTCATCCAGCGGCAGGAAAAGAATTTACTTTAGGCTATTTAGTTGGCAATTATGCTTGGCATGGCAAACATCATTTAGCACATATTCAATTGACTTTAAATGTTAATTATTCGTAAGATAAAGTTTAGAAAAATGGGTTTGCCCTTAAAAAACAATGATAAAGTTGTTCTGATTGCCTGTTTTGTTAGCCACTGACCAGATTTTATATCTCGATTGTTATAGACCTCGGCGAGGTCTTATATTTATAGCTAAATGGACATTATGATGTGCGACCCCAGCTGGGGTCGAATGTATGCCATATAATTTGCCTATAAATGTTTTATCCCTCTGGGATAACCGCCAACAAATTAAACTTGTTCTGAAAGACTTTAGTATTACCGCCAATTTGTAAAATTAATCTTATCAATATGAAAAAATATCTAGCATTATTAACCTTCCTATTTGCCTTTCAATTATCCGCCGATGCGCAAAACAAATCCCTTAAACAGTTTAACTTTATGTTGGGCACGCAGAACGACAATCACACCATCAAATTTATACTTCTACCCGTTAAAGAAAATACATTCACCTTCGGGAATTCCGCACATGATTTCCCGCAAAAGATTGTTTATCAAAGTAAGGGGAAAGATGAACTTTTAGCTTGGATAGAAGGAGAAAAAGACGGCACGAAAAGGAAATCAGAATTCTCGTATCAGCGGAAGAAATAACTACTGCTTTTCTAGCCACTTAATCTCTTCTTCCTGCGCTCTCAAAATTTGTTCTGCAATAGCCTTAATCTGTGCATCATTGGCAAATGGCAAATAAGCCTTCGCCATATCAACTGCACTTTGATGATGTGGAATCATCAAGGCGACGAAATCCGTATCAATATCGCCTGTTAATTTTACTTTCGCCATTCCTTCCATCATTGGAGCCATCGATGCATCTAACGCTTTTTTAAA
>SEDG01000657.1 GCA_004295885.1 Pedobacter sp.
TATGAACGGATTAATTATGTGAGTGAAAATCCGCAGTTGCGATTACCCTATTTAATGGAAACGCAAGGTAAGGCGTGGCGAAAGGCAAAAACGGAGAATGAACATTATGTTTTGCTAAACCTGTTAAGTACACAAGGTTACTATCAGTTGTTAGATGGAAATATTTTAGGTTCTACAAATAGCTATGAAGCTGCTTATGCCTACTATCTCAAAAACAAGGTGGCAGATTTCGATATTGTAGAATACACCGCAAAGCCGTTAAGTAACAATTATACTAGGCTTGGCGATTATGAAAGAGCTCTCTATCTACAACTTCTCTCAGTAAAGTTCCTAAATCAAATTAAAGAGAAACCTGCAAACATTGCTGCCGTTTATAGCAACATTGCCATTTCCTACCGCTCCATGGGTAACCTTAGCGAAGCCGAAAAGAGTGTAAATACAGGCTTGAAATTAACCCAGCAAAACGACCAAGTAAACATCATCTTAAACAATATTCTAGCTGATATTTTATTCGACAAAGGAGAATATCCAGCCGCAGCAAGGCTGATCGAAAATAACATCGCAAAGCAGACAAACATCAACCAAGAAAATGCTTATTGGTTGATGGGCTCTTATACTTCTGCTGGAAACATCTTTAAAGAGCTGAATAAATTAGAGCAAGCGGAAAATTATTTCAACAAGGCTTTAAACATCCTTAATAAATATTACAAAGGAAGTAGGTTGAGGGAAAGGGCAAATATCCTTACCCAATTGGGCACCATTAAACTATTGGAAAATAAAATTCCATCGGCCGTTGCTTATTTTACCCAAACACTCGCAACCTTAAAAATTACCAGACAAAACAAAGTTGATGTAAACAAAATATATGGCGATAACATGGTTGTTGATGTTTTTCGGGAATTGGCATCAGCTAATTTAAAGTTAAACAAACCCAAAGAAGCTTACCATAACATTAAACTGGCTTTGCTTTCTGCAGATCAGATTAGAAATGAGTTTGCTGATGACAAAACAAAGGAACGTTTACAAGCGAGCTTAAAAATCATCGCAGAAAAAGGCATAGAAATCACCTATAACCTTTATCAGCAAACTAGGGATAAATTGCTTTTGAATGAGATTTTAAATCTTGCGGAACAGAGTAAAAGCAGAACATTGTTAGATCAAATCAATAGAAACCAGCTTCTTTCCACCACCAATCAGAAAGATTCTCTCTTCTCAAAAAAACAGGCCTACGAAAGAGCAATCATCTACAATGAGAAACAAGAAATTGAAGGCAAGGGCAACAAGCACTCTACGGAAACCGCGAAGTTAAAATACTTTTTAGCGCTGATAAACAAACAAATTAAACAAAAGCATAAGCAATTTAATGCTGATAGCTATAACATTCCAATCAGCAAGGTTCTATCGGCCTTGCCCAATCAGAAAATAATTGAGTATTTTTTTGGGAAAGATGCTATTTATCTCATTGACATTGAGAATCGAAAAGTTAACAATGTAATTAAGTTAGGCCATGCAAGTGAGGTAAAGTCAGCCATTAAAACTTACGCTAACACCTATTTTCAGCATGGCGCTGATGCAATGATCAATGAGCCAAAGGCATTTTATTTAGCTTCAAACCAAATTTATAAGACCATTTTAAACGGGATTGAGCTAAAAAAAAATGAGTC
>SEDG01000658.1 GCA_004295885.1 Pedobacter sp.
TTAAAATCTGCATTATATGTAGAGAATATTAAAACGGGCGAGGAATTTCCTCTATACGAAGATTTATCTCACGACCAGCAAGAAACTTGGGCCGTCTTTGGAGTATATCCAAACTTTGCGTGGACACCAGATTCGAAACGCATTATTTTTTACGCTAAAGGCAAAATCAAACAAATTGATTTGAATTCAACTTACGTTTCAGACATTCCTTTTGAAGTAGATAGCAAACAAACTGTTCAGCAATCATTGCATTTTGACCACGAAGTTTTTAATCCAGAATTTACGGTTAAAATGATTAGGCAATTGACCACATCGCCCGATGGTAAAATTGTGGTTTTTAACGCCGCTGGTTATTTATATAAAAAAGAATTACCAAACGGAGTGCCTGAAAGATTAACCAATGGAATTGATTTTGAGTTTGAACCAAGGTTCAGCCCAGACGGAAAGGCAGTAATTTATACCACTTGGAGTGATGAATTTAAGGGAGCTATCAAAAGAACGGAAGTAAAGTCTGGCAAAACTGTTTCTTTAACAGATGAAAAAGGATATTATTATTCGCCGTCTTACTCAAATAAAGGCGATAAAATTGTTTATAGAAAAGGTAGCGGCAACGAAACCCTAGGCCTAACTTATGGAAGAAACACAGGCATATTCATAATGCCTGCAAATGGTGGCCCTAAAACATTGGTTAGCGAAAATGGTATCAAACCGATGTTTAATATTGATGATACTAGAATTTATTTCCAAGGTAATGAGGCTGGTAAAAAAGCATTTAAGAGTATGGATTTGAATGGCGGGAACGAAAGAACACATTACACTTCTCAATATGCCAATCAGTTTGTGCCTAGTCCAGATGGGAAATGGATGGCTTTTACAGAACTTTTTAATGCCTACATAACTCCGATGGTAACTACTGGGATTGCATTAGATTTATCTGCCAGCAATAGGTCTATTCCTGTAGCCAGAGTTACAAAAGATGCTGGAACATATTTACATTGGAGCGCCGATAGTAAAAAATTGCTTTGGACTTTAGGTGAGCAATATTACAATAGAGAAGTTAAAAACACTTTCACATTTGTGGAAGGCGCACCTCAAGTTTTGCCAGAACTAGATACGGCTGGAATTGCTTTGGGTTTAAAATTAAAAACTGATGTTCCGACTGGAATATTAGCCCTAAAAGGTGCTAGAATTATTACCATGAAAGGCGACGAGGTTCTTGAAGAAGGTACAATCCTTTTAGAAAACAATAAAATTATAGCTGTCGGTAAATTGGCAGATGTGAATATTCCTGCGGATGCAAAAATTATAGATGTAAGTGGCAAGACCATTATGCCGGGAATGATTGATGTTCACGCTCATTTACGCACCAGTCCAGACGGAATTAGCCCGCAACAAGATTGGTCTTACCTAACCAATTTGGCGTTTGGTGTGACCACATCTCACGACCCAAGTAGCAATACTGAAATGGTTTTTAGCCAAAGCGAGATGTTAAAGGCCGGCAGGATGATTGGTCCGCGTTTATACTCTACTGGCTCAATATTATACGGTGCAGATGGAGATTTTAAAGTAGTAATTAATAGTTTAGATGATGCGCTGTCTCATTTAAAAAGATTAAAAGCAGTTGGTGCATTTTCGGTAAAATCTTACAATCAACCTCGGAGAGA
>SEDG01000659.1 GCA_004295885.1 Pedobacter sp.
TCTGCTAAAATCCAATCTGCACCTGCAGTAATTTTAGCAAATAAATCTGCATAGCCCGATGCCGTCATTTCGCGGGGTGCATTACAAATGATATCAATATCTGCTAAACAAGCTTGTGGCGCAGGACAATTGAAAGTTTGTTTGGCGCCATCTGCTGTAATTGAAGCACCGAAAGCAGTATAGCCATCCATAGAAGCAGCCGTAGCCACACACATGTATTGGCGACCAGTTAAATGCGAAGCCAACTTGGTTAAATCGTTAATGGTGCCTGAGCCTACGGCAATCGGAATGGCATTGTTGGTTTTGAGGAAATCAACCAATTCATCAACAAAAGCATATTCAGCATATAAATCTGGATGATTGTAAACGAATGGACTCAGTTGAGAAATATTTGCTTTTAGAAGTGTCTTATAAACTGTTTCACCAGCGATTCGATAAGTCGTTGTATCCGCAATAATAACAGCCGTTTGATTAGGAAATTGCTCCAGAAACAATTCGGCTACTTCTTTTAAAAGTGCTTTTCCAACTCTTAAGGCTTTTGTTTCGCTTGCGGCTGCTAATGCATCTTCTACTTTCGACATATAATATTCTTAATTGACCTGATGTTTCGTTTTGTATCGTTACGAATTTGATTTACTTTCAAATAAATAAAATTAAGGCAAATAAAACAAATCGAAAGCTGATTAAATATTAACAAAGTATAAATCAGTTAGTCAATATCCACTTTATCACAGCAATCAATCATTTTCCTTTGTCTAATCTGAATTAATGAAGTATAATTGTTACCGAATTTAAAGGCCAGCTAATAGTTGAGGTCTAAAAATAATTCGATTCTTACCAATATATCTACTATGAAAAAGCTATTTCTAATTGCCTTAATATCGATTTTATCTTTAAATCTTGTTAATGCTCAACAACTTAAATCGCCCAATGGCGAAACCATTTTATCTTTTTTGCTAACGAGCGATGGTGTACCAACTTATCAACTTAGTTATAAAAGCAAAGATGTTATAAAAACCAGTAAACTTGGTTTAGAGCTTAAAAATGATAAAAAATCGCTGTTAAACGATTTCGTAATCACAGATACAAAAAACTCTTCGTTTGATGAAAACTGGACACCTGTTTGGGGTGAAGTGAAAACCATTCGTAACCATTACAATGAGATGGCGGTTACTTTAAACCAAAAAGAAACCAACAGGCAAATGATTATTCGCTTCCGTTTGTATAATGAAGGCGACACGCAAGAGTACGACTACACAACTTCTAAACTGTCTGAGATAAGGGCTTTAAATGCAAAAGCAATTACTGCAAATTTATCTCAAAAATCATTTTCTCCAACTGGAGTTCAAACTTCATTAATGATGAAAACTGCAAATGGGTTATACATCAATTTACATGAAGCAGCGCTGATAAATTATCCGTGTATGCATTTGAATTTGGATGATAAAAATATGATTTTCGAGTCGTGGTTAACGCCAGATGTTAATGGAGATAAAGGTTACATTCAAGCTCCTTTTACCACGCCTTGGCGCACCATTATGGTAAGTGATGATGCGAGAGAAATTCTAGCTTCAAAGATGATTTACAACTTAAATGAACCTAATAAAATTAAAGATACCTCGTGGATTAAGCCAGTTAAATATGTTGGCGTTTGGTGGGAAATGATTACTGGAAAAAGTTCTTGGGCATACACTGATGATTATCCATCTGTACAATTAGGCATTACAGATTATAGCAAGGCAAAACCAAATGGCAAACACGGCGCAAATACCGAAAACGTAAAAAAATACATCGATTTTGCGGCGGTTAATGGATTTGGTGGCGTTTTGGTAGAAGGGTGGAATATTGGTTGGGAAGATTGGTATGGCAATTCAAAAGATTACGTTTTCGATTTCGTAACGCCATATCCAGATTTTAAACTGCAAGAAATTAGAGACTACGCCAAATCAAAAGGTGTTAAAATGATCATGCACCATGAAACATCTTCATCGGTTCGCAACTACGAACGCCATATTGATACCGCCTATAAATTTATGAAAGCTAATGGTTACGATGCCGTTAAAAGCGGCTATGTAGGCAATATTTTGCCACGAGGCGAAAATCATTACAGTCAGTGGATTGTTAACCACTATCAATACGCTGTTGAGAAAGCTGCGGAATATAAAATAATGGTGAATGCTCATGAAGCGATTAGACCTACAGGAATTGCTCGTACCTAGGCTCGAAACCTAATCACGTTACCATTTTGCCCTTTACCCGCTTACAAGGCGGCCCTATGGATTATACACCCGGTATTTTTGAAATGGACATTAGTAAAATAAATCCCGCAAACAACTCTCACGTTAACAGTACAATTTGCAACCAGTTGGCTTTATATTTAACGATGTACAGCCCTTTACAAATGGCGGCAGATTTACCAGAAAATTATAACCGATTTGCCGATGCATTTCAATTTATTAAAGATGTTGCCATTGACTGGGATGACAGTAAATATATTGAGGCTGAACCAGGTGAATATGTTACGGTTGCACGTAAAGCAAAAGATACTGGCAAATGGTTTTTAGGGAGTGTAAACGGCGATAATTCACGTACTTCAAACATTACCCTAGATTTTTTAGCAGCTGGCAAAAAATATACGGCTACCATTTATGCTGATGCTAAAGATGCACACTATAAAACCAATCCACAGGCTTACACCATTCGAAAAATTGCGGTAACCAGTAAATCTAAATTAGCTCAATTTTGCGCACCTGGCGGAGGTTATGCCATTAGTTTTGTAGAGAGTAAATAATTTTGTTTTTGTAAATTAAGGTGCAGCGTATTGGTGGAGGAAAGCCCTGCTATCGCCTATAGTCCTTTTCGCCTTTGGCGTAAAGGAACTATTTAGCTCTATCAGGTTTATTATTTAGGGCTTGTGCTATTAAGCCCCTCAAAAAAGCTACCGACATTGCTTTATAGCCCCGACATACGCGGAAATACCTCGATTCTTCCCCGAAGAAGTCGGATTAGAAGCATCTAGGATTGTAGCATTGGCGGGACGAGACTTAAATCTTAGCACCAATTTGCGCTTCAAATTCTTTTAATTATTGGCTGGCATCTTCACACACATTTTGGACAGATGGACTATTATTTGCTAGAAGGATTTGAAAGTAAATGGTATCTTCAACAGATGAAAAAAATATTTCTCCTCGTTTTAAGCGTTTTCAGTTTATCAGCCTACGCTCAAAAAGATAGCTTGTATCTCTTAAAGCCAAAACAAGTTTTTGACGGCGAGGTGATGCACAAAGATTGGGTGGTTTTAGTAAAAGGCAACACGATTGAAGCTGTTGGAGAAATGAAATTTAAGCTTCCAGCAAGCACTAAAGTCATTGACTTACCTGGAACCACCTTATTGCCTGGGCTTATTGAGGGCCACGCTCATTTATTTTTACACCCATACAATGAGGTAAGTTGGAACGACCAAGTTTTAAAGGAAAGCAGAGCAGAAAGAACTGCAAGAGCGGTAAAGCACGCCGAGGCCACATTGTTAGCAGGTTTTACTACGCTGAGAGATTTAGGAACTGAAGGTGCCCAATATGATGATGCCGGCTTAAAACAAGCCATCGAAAAAGAGGTAATAAAAGGGCCGAGATTGATTATAGCTTCCAAAGCAATTGTTGCCAAAGGCAGTTATGGTCCGAATTATAAAAATGCTGATTTAGATTTACCTATGGGTGGTGTCGCTACAATTGAACATGGAGATGGCGGAGATGATGAAATTTTCAAGTCAATGAAGGAAAAGAATGTTGCCTTTTGCCCTACTCTAGCTGCTGGCGATGCCATTTCGCAGTACAATGGCTGGAAAAAAGGTGTTGATGCTGAACCTGAAAAAATAGTAGCCAAGAGAAAAAGCTTCCAGTCTGCGTTAAAAAATGGCGTAACAATTTTAATGGGTGGAGATGTGGGTGTGTTTTCACATGGCACAAACGCTCGTGAAATGGAACTGATGGTAGATTACGGTATGAAACCAATTGACGTGCTTCGTTCAGCAACATCTATTAATGCAAAAACGTTTGGTTATGGCGACTCAATTGGCAGTTTAAAAAAGGGAATGCTTGCAGATATCATAGCGGTTAATGGCGACCCAACTGAAAATATTAAAGCAATTGAGTCAGTCTCGTTCGTAATGAAAGATGGAAAAATAATTAAACAATAATAATTAATCGCAGACTGTGTATTTTAGTTTGCATTAATAGATTACGTATCATTAATATAAAATTGTAAAAAAAATGGCAACAGAAGAATTATCGCCGATAACGGTAGAAGCTATTGTAGAAAAACCAATTACACAAGTTTGGGAATTCTGGACAAATCCAGAAGAAATTGTGCAATGGTGTTTTGCATCGCCAGATTGGCACTGTCCTTATGCAGAAAACGACATTCAAACTGGTGGCAAATTCAAATCGACTATGGCTGCAAAAGATGGCAGTTTTAGCTTTGATTTTGAAGGCGTTTACTCAAACGTAGAAGCTGAAAAAGTAATTGAATATGAATTGGGCGATGGACGAAAAGTTAAAATCACTTTTGAATCTCTTGGAGACCAAACTAAGGTTGTAGAAACTTTCGACCCAGAAAGCCAAAATCCTATTGAAATGCAAAAAGGTGGTTGGCAAGCAATCTTAAATAACTTTAAAGCTCACGCTGAGGGTTAATATTCAAAAATTATAGTCGCAGATTAGCAGATTTTCTTCCACAATAAAAATGTGTTAATCTGTGGCTTCAAATCAATTCGTTTTTAGCCAACCCGTAATACTCATTCTCGGCTCATTGGTTACCAAAACTTCGTGAGCGAGTTCGCTACTTTTAAAAAACACAGATTTACCATTTAATGGCGATATC
>SEDG01000101.1 GCA_004295885.1 Pedobacter sp.
ATTGATAATGATGAGGTATGTTATCGCAGTGCGATTGAAAATGCAGCTTTAAATGAAATTGGTAATTTGACATCGCTTTGCGGAAGTAAGGATGTAATTCCTCAGCAAGAATTTGATGTCATTTTGGCAAACATCAATAGAAACATTTTGCTAGACCAAATAGAAAGTTACGCTGGGGTTTTAACACAAGGTGGATCAATCTATTTTAGCGGCTTTTATGAGACCCCAGATCTGGATATGATCAAAGAACATTGCGCTAAATTTGGCTTAAACTACATTGATCATAAAAAGATTGGTGAATGGGTGGCTGCGGAGTTTGTGAAAAGCTAAGCTGTTGAGTTGTTAAGGTGTTTAAGACGAATAACTTAAAACGAACAATGCCCAACGGTTAACAAAAAAAGAAGGTTGAGTTGCTGAGTTGTTAAGGCGTTTATGACGACCAACTTAAAACGAAAAACGCTCAACGGTTAACGATCAACGCCCAACGAAAAACGAAAAAAAATGAGAATACATTTTATCGCCATTGGCGGAAGTGCAATGCACAACTTAGCCATTGCTTTACATAAAAAAGGTTTTAAGGTTACGGGATCAGATGATGTGATCTTTGAGCCATCGAGCACCCGATTGGCTAATTATGGTTTATTGCCTGCTGAATTTGGCTGGTTTGAAGAAAACATAACTGCAGACCTTGATGCTGTAATACTAGGTATGCATGCTCGTTTAGATAACCCAGAGTTGCTGAAAGCGCAGGAAATAGGACTAAAGATTTACTCTTACCCTGAATATATCTACGAACAATCTAAGGATAAATTAAGAGTAGTAATTGGCGGGAGTCATGGCAAAACCACCATTACTTCTATGATTTTGCATGTGCTAAATTATTATAAAAAGGACTTTGATTATCTAGTTGGAGCACAGTTGGCGGGTTTTGAAACCATGGTAAAGGTTACAGATAGTGCTCCTGTGATCATAATCGAAGGAGATGAGTATTTGGCATCGCCGATTGATAGACGACCAAAGTTTCACTTATACAAAGCTAACATTGCTGTAATTAGTGGCATAGCTTGGGACCATATCAATGTGTTCCCAACCTTTGAGGATTATATTTCCCAGTTCACTCAATTTATTGGCACGATATTGCCCAAGGGAAAATTAATCTATTGTGAAAATGATTTAGAGTTAAGAAAAATTGTTGTTAATTCTAAAGCAAATTTAGAAAAGATTCCTTACTCGATTCCACCGCATGAAGTAATAGATGGTGTAACATATCTTTTGCCGCAAAACACGCCATTACAGGTTTTCGGTGACCATAATTTAATGAACTTAAATGCAGCTAGATTGGTGTGTGAGCAGCTTGCTATAAATGAGGTAGATTTTAATGCTGCTATTTCTTCATTTACTGGTGCCGCGAAGCGTTTAGAGCTTTTAAATGCCACCGAGCACACTAGTGTTTATAAAGATTTTGCACACTCACCGTCTAAGTTAATAGCTACTATTAATGCGGTAAAAGCACAATTTACCAATAGGAAACTAGTAGCTTGTATGGAACTGCATACTTTTAGTAGTTTAAATAAAGAATTTTTGCAACAATATAAAGATACCATGCACGATGCAGACCTTGCGATCGTTTATATTGATGAAAAAACGTTTAAACATAAAAAGATGGAGCCACTAAATGAGAAAGATGTTCAAACATCTTTTAATGATAAAAACATCATCTTTTTTAGTGATGCAGGGGCACTGGAAAGTTTTTTGCAAGGTTTAAATTTTTCTAATACGAACCTTTTATTAATGAGTTCTGGAAATTTTGGAGGTATAGATCTAGTTAAGTTGGCATTAGAGTTGAACGTTTAGTATAAATCAAATAACTAAACAAATGAGCATCATTGGAAAAAACAGTAATATTGGAAAGAATATCAGAATATTGCGTCAAAAAAAAGGCTGGAGCCAAGGAGAAGTGGCTAAACGTTTAAAAATTTCCATTCCTGCCTTCTCAAAGATAGAAAGTGGCATAACTGATATTAATATCTCGAGGTTAAACCAAATTGCCACTCTTTTTGAGGTTTCAACACTCGAAATTATTGCAAGAGATGGGATGACTTTTGCCCCTGGCAGTACGGTCGAAATCAGGGTGCTGAAAGAAAAGTTAGCCGATCAAGAAGACGAGATTATAAAGCTCCAGAAAAAAGTAATAGACTTATACGAGGAGATAAGAAACTACGCCCTTCATTAAAAAGTTTTTCGCATAGTTAGGTGTCGCTTTCCAAAAGTGGCACCTGTTGCTTCATGAATGGCAATCATCTTTTCGTTAAAATCGCCAACCCATGATAACTCAAGCTCTACATATTGATTTTTAGGCAAAACATATTCGCCTAATTTTATAAACAGCGCAGATTCTAAACCAAGTTTTTGGAACTTGGTTTTCGTTCCCATTACAATTGCACGCATCCGTTTTACGCCAATCCAGCGTTTGTAAGCGAACTTTAGCTTCTCTATTAAACCTAATTTTCCATTGAGCCCCCTAATCATTTGGTTGGCATCTGGAATGATCACTACAAACGCTGCAGGCTCGCCATTAGCATAGGCAAACCAAATCAGATTCTCATCCATAATCACTTCCATTTGTTTGAAACTCTCTGTTAGAGTTTCTTTTTTGATAGGAACAAAGTTTTCGAAATCTTGCCAGCCATCATTATAAATTTCCATCAAATCATTAATATACTTTTCGGCATTTGCTTTTTTGAAATGCTCAAAACTATAATCTGGTTTAGCGGCTACCCAGTTCGCTATCTTAGTGAATCTGGCAGGGAACGGAATGGTAAGGTTAATGTGGTTGGTTAATTGCTCATAAGCTGTTGTAAAACCATAGTCTACAAAAAATTGATGGTAATAAGGCAGGTGATAATTCATTCCATAAGATGGGGGCGTAAAGCCTTCTACCAATAATCCCCAGAAAGTATCATTTTCTCCAAAGTTAATGGGCCCTTCCATTGCTTGCATACCTTTTTCTTGCAACCAATTTGCGGCGGTGTCGAAAAGTAGAAAAGCAGCTTCTTTATTATTTATACATTCAAAAAAGCCCATTCCCCCAGTTGGCACCTCATAATTATGGGCTTTTTTCTCGTTTATAAAGGCGGCAACCCGACCGATGGTTTTGTCATTATTGTCTTTTAATATCCACCTTGTGCATTGGCCATGTTTAAAAAAAGGATTACTACCTACATCAAAAACCTTTTCAATATCATTATCTAATGGACGGATCCAACTTTTATCGTTTTGGTAGATTGATTCTACAACATTTAAAAATTCTTGCTTACTTCTTTTATCCTTAACTGGTACAATCTTCATGCTATGGTAGCTATTTAAATAAAAAGCACCCTAATAAGGATGCTTTTATGGCTTATATTTTATATTTCAGACTAATATCTATCGTCATCATCGTCGTCATCGTCATCAAAAGCATCAAATGTGCTGATATCGTCAATTGGCACATCGAATTCTTCATCAACTTCAACATCATCATCTAGATCCTCGGTCTCTAGTATGTCGTCGTCTTCATCCTCATCATCCTCTTTACTAGAAAGGGGTTTGTTAATAATGTCTTTACCGGTTGGTTTTTTTGGCGCTTTCATAAAACAAAAATTAATAGTAGGAAAGTATTAATGGTACTCTAAATTACAAAAATCTTTTAATAGAAAGAAGCCTGTTTTTTAGAATTAGTATTTAAATCAAAATTATAACAAAAAGACTTTTTCTGAAACTTTTTTTTAATTTTTTCTTAGACTGAAATGCAGGTAGTTAGCATTTAAACCAAGATTTTAGATCAAATGAATGAGAATAATTGGAGTGTCTTAATTAAACCCTTTAACTAAAATGTAAAAATGATGAACTTTTTTGAAGCCAAATAAGATGCCGTAAAACAAAAAAGCGTCTCAATTTAATTGGGACGCTTTTAACACACAAATGAAACCTGAATTGAGATATAGTTTTAGGTTAGGTTAAAAAATATCTTTGGTCAATCCTATAAGAACGCTTTTTGAACAAACAATTTCTGTTTGTTTAATATCTTATAACAAGTTTAGTGCTATTTGCACAATGATTCGAGATTATTGAGTAAGTGGTATGAATAATTGAGTAAACGGTAAAAACTAGTTTAATGGAACCAAAATAGTGATGGTTGTACCACTATTTCCGTTCTGTTCTATAAACAATTGTATGGGTTTTGCTTCAATTTTGTTCAGTAAATTAATTCTTTCCTGTGTTAGGTTCATTCCCTTGCTTTGGTGAGCAGAGTTTTTAGCTAATAACGAATTTTTAATTCCAACACCATTATCAATGATTTTAATCCATAAATAGTCTTCATCTTTTTGATCGATGTTGATCTGCACTTCGCCGCCTTCTTCTTTGGGCATGATACCGTGCCAAATGGCATTTTCAATATATGGTTGCAATAACATTGATGGGATTTGTGTCTCTTCCTTATCAATTTGCTTATCGACATTAATGTTATAAATGAATTTTTCTCCAAAACGGTATTTCTCCAGACTCAAGTAAAGATTCAAATACTCTATTTCTTCTTCCAAGTTAATATAACTTTTGGTACAAATTTCAAGGTTTTTTCTGATCAGCTTTGCGAAACCTGTTAACACCTTATTCGCTGATGAAGTGTTTTGGGTGTTGATGTAATGCTGTATGGAATTCATCACATTAAATACAAAATGAGGATTCATCATCGCCTGCAATGCCTGTTGCTCTAACATCAGGATTTTGTTTTTTAGGAGTAGCTGCTCTTGTTCCTTATTTTTTTGCCTTTTGGTAATACGAACTGTGATGACGTATAATAAATAAGCTCCAATGCCGAGCAAGATGATTAAAAACCACCAAGTTTGCCAAAAGTGTTTTTCTATAACGAAGTTGATCTTAGCTGGCGTGCTCCATTCGCTGTCTTGGCTTTTGGCCGATACCTCGAAGCAATATTTACCTGGCTCTAACGATGATAACTCTAGTCGTCTGTTTTTGGTTTCAGACCAATTTTCATCTTCTTTTAAACGATAGCGGTAAATTATTTTCTTGTTCTTGAAGTCAATAGCGCTATAACTGAATGTGATGTTTCGTTCCTCTGGTTTTAAGGTAAAGCTTGGGTAACTTAAATCTAAAAGTTCTTTATTTACACTTACAGATGATATGTAGGTGTTTGGTGCTTTAGTTTGTTGTGATTTCTGGCTGTGTGCAAAATAGACTAACCCGTTATTTGTGGCAAAATAAGCCGTGTCTATATCTATGAAAATGTCATTTAAATCGTCGGATAGTAACTCATTCGCATAATCAAAAGAGCTAATGATAAACTGATTTTGATTTACGGAAATCCTATTAACACCTGTATTGCTAATTGCCCATAGGAAATCGTTCTGCACAAAAAGTCTGTTAATGATGTTGTTGTTTAACCCATCTTTTTGTTTGAGCTGCTTAATTATTTTGCCATTCTGCAGAAAAACAATACCATAACCATCTGTCGCTAACGCGATGATATTATTGTCTAATTGTTTAATATCATTTATCCTTTTAGTTAATAGATTATTTTTTTGATAAAATTTCTTCAAAAAACCGCTACCAAATTCTGTTAAACCATTTGTGTTGGAAAACCAAAGGTTTTGGAAATGATCGTAATAAACACGATAAGAGCGGTCTTTAAAGTAATCTTTGTTCTCTACATAATTTAAGGAAGAAAACTCGAATTTTTTAAGCCTATCATTAATAATTACCACGCCAGATGATAAGGAAAGCGCTAGTCTTGAGCCTGTATCGATACTAAAATTTTTAACTACAAAAACAGAGTTATTTATTTCTTTTAAGTAGCTAATTCCACTAGGAGACGGGTTTTTAGTTGCAAGGTAACCCAAGCCATAGTCTGATGAAAAGAACATGGTCTGGTTTTTTTTATCGAATGTTAGTTGCTTAACAAGGTTGTATTTTTTTTGATCTGGAAGCTCAATCTTTTGAACTTTTTTAGTTTGAAGGTTTAAAATGTTAATTCCATGCCCAATCCCCATCCATATTTTTCCAATCCCATCTTTTGTAATGCTTTTAATTACATCATTAGTTAATCCATCGCTTTTGTTCAGTACGTATAATCTTTCTTTGGCTTCCGGTAGGCGATAAATCCCATTTTTTGTTGTAAACCAAATATTTCTATTATGGTCTTTTAAAACTTGGTTTACATCTATATCCTTTAATAATTGATTTACTTTTCCATCAAAGCCAATTGCATAAACGCCACTATTATTACTTAACCAAATTGATTCTTTATCTACATACAAATAACCAGGACTATTAGTTAATAATTCAGGATTAATTTTTAAGATTAGGTTCGTTTCGCTACCATTTTTAATGTTCAACCCTGTGTTGTCTAAAAAATAAACGGTTTTATCTTTTCTTGTTAAGGTTTTATAGGAGAGTGGTAACAATTTATCCTCCACCAAAACGAAATTACTTTTAATGTACAGAAAAGTTGCCGTTGTACTGTACGCCCAAATATTTCCCTGTTTATCCTCATTAATAAAGGCATTTGCATATTGTTTTTCTAAGTTGGGGGAACTGTATTTGATTAACGATTTTCCATCCCATACCCCAATGATATTTTTATTGGTGCCGAACCAAATACGACCTTTGCTATCTTCTAAAAAGGAAACAATAACCGCGTTGAAATTTAGTTGTTTAAGTTGCTTGTCGTTATCGGGATTATAAATTTTTCCATTGTAATAATAGCTAAGCTGTCCGTTTAAAGATAAAAACCAAATTCTCCCTTTACTATCTTCCCTTAATTGCAAAACCTGATTATCTGGCAAACCATCATCAACGGAGAAGTTCTCAAAAACGGCACCATCAAATCTACTTACACCAGCATCGGTGGCTACCCAAATAAAACCTTTTTTGTCTTGCAAGGTGTAATAACAATTATTACTTGGTAAACCATTCTTGGTAGTATAATGCGGTAGATATGCAGTTTGGGCATTGCTTTTTAATACCGAAACAAAGATAAATGCCGATAAAAAAATATATAGATATAGAAATTTAATTCTCACTTTGGAAATCGGTGTAATTCTTAATTTTATCGAAGAAATCACTTGCTCTTCTGCGAGAAACGTTTATAGCATCGCCATTGTTTAGTATTACCTGCAACCCGTTTTTAGAATTATATTCCTTTATATACTTAAGATTTACAATGCTGGATTTATGGATTCTTACAAATCTATTCTCTGGTAAAATCTCTTCGTAATCCTTCAATACCTTAGAAACTGCAATCTTTTCTAAATTGGTGAGATGAAAAACGGAGTAATTGCTATCAGCTTCAATATGTACAATATCATCAATGTCTACCAGCCTATAACCTTGTCCACTTGGTAAGGTTATCTTTTTAATAGCAGTTCTGTCGGCAAGGTCGGAGGCTAAATTTTTTAAGCTTTCATTCCTATTGTTACCTGCCTTACTCAGGTTAATATACTTTTCTGCCTTTGCAACTGCTTCCTTTAAATCATCAATATCAATCGGTTTTAACAGATAATCTAAAGCATTTGCTTTAATTGCTTTGAGCGCATATTGGTCGTAAGCGGTTGTAAAAATAACAGTGGCGTTAGCAATTTGTGCTTGCGGAATAAGCTCAAAACCATTCTCCCCTGGCATGGCAATGTCTAAAAATATTAAATCTATTTGATGTGCAGCTAAGAGTGTACGGGCTTCTGCAACAGATTTTGCAATGCCAAGTATGTTTACTTGATCACAATTTTGTTGTAATAAAAAATAAAGAGAAGAGCGGGCAAATTCTTCGTCGTCTACAATAATGGC
>SEDG01000660.1 GCA_004295885.1 Pedobacter sp.
CTCTATCGGAAAGCTTTTAATGTATTTCATGTTCCTCGTTTTGTATTAATTAGAAACAATGATAAGATTTTTGTTACTGTTGCTAAAGTGTACTCGACAAACTGAAAAAAAATCTCGACAAACTCCGTTTTGACTTCGAAGAAAAATAAAGATGTGAGAGACTAGATGTGAGATTGAGACAGGTTGTTTTGAAAATGAATGAAAGTAATTCTTGGCGAACCTCAGTCCCGCCATTCGTTGCAATCTTTTTAATCAAACCTATAAGGTTTTAAAAACCTTATAGGTCTTTATAAAAAGTATTTCCGCTGTTGTCGGGTTTAGGAACAAAGTAGGTACGCCATGCAAACCCAAAAAATGAAAAACTGCTTTTGCCATTTAGCCCCGGTTGTAACGAGCATGAAGCTGAGGCACGAAGCGAGTAAAGCGAAAGACGGGAGCAAACTTATTGACCTGTACTGGTTTTGCGCTTCAAAACCTCATCCACCTTTGGGCACTTCTCCTTGAGGAAAAGGATAGCAAATCTCAAACTTGTCTCAAATCTCATATCTCATTACTCAAATCTTTCTTTACCTTTACATAGTGAACATTCGCGACCTGATTAACAGATACAAAACAGACGAGCGTGTTGTTGCGACAGCAAAATCGTTAAACAAGGGAAAGGGCAGCAAAATCCTTTTCGAATACGATTTTGAAAGGTCTGATTTTGTTTATGAACCTGGTCAGTTTTCTATTCGTGGTGGAATTGTAGATATTTTCTCTTTCTCACACGAATTGCCTTATCGCATTGAATTTTTTGGCGATACAGTAGAAAGCATCAGAACTTTTGAAATAGAAACACAACTTTCTGTTGATGATGTAAAAAGCCTGACCATCGTACCAAACGTGCAGGCGAAATTCTTAACCGAGAATAACATTAGCCTATTAGACTATATTGAAAAAGACACACAGCTCTGGTTTAAGGATGTAGAGTATACTTTAGACATCGTAAAAGGTGGTTACAAAAAAGCTGTTGAACTTTGGAAAGCTTTAGGCTTGGCAGAAAAACAACAAAACCCGAATTGGCTAGACCCTAAATTCTCTTTTACTGATGAGAAAATGTTGTCTGATTTATTTCAGGATTTTGCTTTGGTAGAATTTGGCAAGCAGTTTTTTTATCAAACGGATGAGGTAATTCAATTTGAAACCAAACCACAACCATCTTTCAATAAAGATTTCGATTTACTGATTAAAAACTTAAAGGAGAACGAAAGTCAGCATATTCACAATTTCATTTTCACTAACTCTACCAAACAAACAGAGCGTTTATATGCGATATTAGATGATATTGATAAAACAGCAAAATTTACGCCTGTTAATATTCCGCTTCGAGAAGGCTTTTTAGATGCACATCAAAAAGTTGCTTTTTATACTGACCATCAGATATTCGACCGTTTTTATAAATACCAATTAAAAAAAGGTTATCAACGTAGTCAGGCGATTACCCTTAAAGATTTACGCGAACTGAAACCTGGCGATTTTGTTTTATGCGATGAGGAAAGCTCAGGTGGGTACGGCTTTTGCGCCAGATGGTTATTTAGAAACGGAACTCGAAGCATCGTTTATATATGAAGACACTCCCGACCAAGTAAAAGCAACAGCAGATGTAAAAAAAGACATGGAAGCACCGCACCCCATGGATAGATTGGTTTGTGGTGACGTGGGCTTTGGTAAAACAGAGATTGCGATTCGTGCTGCTTTTAAAGCTGTGGCAAACGGCAAACAGGCAGCGGTTTTAGTGCCGACCACAATTCTTGCCCTTCAGCATTTTAAGACTTTTGCGTCTCGTTTAAAAGAGTTTCCGTGTACGGTAGACTATATCAATCGATTTAAAACTTCGAAACAAATTAAAGACACTTTAGAGCGTGTTGCTCAGGGCAAGGTTGATATCGTTATCGGTACGCACCGATTGCTTAGCAAAGACGTTAAGTTCAAAGATTTGGGCATCATGATTATCGATGAGGAACAGAAATTCGGGGTTGCTGCCAAGGAAAAGTTAAAGCTCTTACGCGTTAATGTTGATACACTTACGCTTACCGCAACCCCTATTCCTAGAACTTTGCATTTCTCGTTAATGGGCGCTCGAGATT
Source organism: Pedobacter sp. (assembly GCA_004295885.1). Taxonomy (GTDB): domain Bacteria; phylum Bacteroidota; class Bacteroidia; order Sphingobacteriales; family Sphingobacteriaceae; genus Pedobacter. The sequence continues at coordinate 2,127 of SEDG01000660.1, forward strand.
TATCAATTATGAGTACACCGCCGCCAAATAGGCAAGCGGTTAATACGGAACTTCACGTTTTTAACGATAAGCTAATTCAAGAAGCCGTACAGTTTGAATTGGATAGAGGCGGACAAGTTTTCTTTATACACAACCGTGTGAATGATTTACCACAGCTTGGGGGATTGATACAAAAACTGGTTCCAAAAGCAAGAATTGGTATCGCTCACGGACAGTTAGACGGCGACCAGTTAGAAGATGTGATGCTTGATTTCATCAACGGAGAAAAAGATGTTTTGGTAGCCACAACCATTATCGAAGCAGGGCTTGATATTCCAAATGCAAATACGATTATCATAAACCACGCACATATGTTTGGCTTGAGCGATTTGCACCAAATGCGTGGTCGTGTAGGTCGTTCTAACAAAAAAGCATTTTGCTATTTGTTGAGTTTGCCATTATCTACCTTAACTAATGAAGCGAGAAAAAGACTAAGCGCCATTGAGGAGTTTTCTGATTTGGGAAGCGGATTTAACATCGCTATGCGTGATTTAGACATACGTGGAAGCGGGAACTTATTAGGTGGAGAACAAAGCGGATTTATAGCCGAAATAGGTTTTGAGATGTATAATAAAATATTGGATGAAGCTATTCAGGAATTGAAGGATGCTGAGTTTAAAGATTTGTTTAAGGA
>SEDG01000102.1 GCA_004295885.1 Pedobacter sp.
ATTTGATTATTCGCATCAACTATGTTTAAGCTAGTAACAGGTCTCCTCGGATTTTCAACCAAAATCTTTGCTTCAGGTTTTGCTTCAGGGTCTCTAAGCGTCCCTCCTACATTGTCTTGAAACATCCTGAAAATGTTTTCTCCATAAAAATCTAAAATCCTTTTTTGGTTATCTGACAGCAAGAGTTCAATAGAGGTTTCATTGATTTTCTTAGCACTAATTACTTTTGTGTTTTGTGCAAATAAAGGCATGGCCGATATAAAAAGAGCAAAAACAAGTAAAGTAGATTTTTTATTGAGGTATTTGGGAAGAGAAAACATTTTCATCTTTTATTTTATGTTTTAATATTCTACGTGATAATCTTTTTTAAATGCTTGTCCGCTCCAAGCCTTTTTTGCGGTCCAATCTGCTGCATCTGCTGTCCAAAATGCATTATTTGCTGGCAAACCTAAAGGTAAAAAACCTAAAGTAGCCATATACAAACTCCCTGTAGAAGTATAGCCATCGGCGATTTCTGGCTGCGAGCCACAGAAGCCTAAAACTAGCCAACCATTTGCATCAAAGTTGTTGCATTGGTCAAACATGCGATGCATAACCGCAGTTACCCCACAACGCACTTGAGCTGGACTAATTTGAGATGGCAATTTTTCCATTAAAGCAACTTGTCCTAATGCTTGAAAAGCTGCTGTACGATAAGTAACAGACCTTCCCATCGGTGTATAACTACCTTCTGGACTAATCATTCGCTCAGAAAATTCTGAGTAACGAACCATCCGTTTTACGGCGGTATCATACATTTCAGCACTTATCCTCTTTTTATCAGACAGTACCTTGAAAAAATCGACCAACATGGGGTGAATTACATAAGAGTTATAATAATCCATACTAAAACTTGGTCCATCGCTATACCAACCATCTCCTTGATACCATTCTAAAATTTTTCTTTTCGCAAACTCCAAGCGCACTGGGTCAGCTTGTTCGCCTATGCTCAATAAAAAAGCTTCATTGATTCCTGCAAATAACAACCAATTGTTATACGCTCCTGTCCGAGTACGCAAAGCTTTAAATTCTTCGGCAATTCGTTTTTTAGTTACTGCATCTAGAGGCTCCCATAATGCTTTTGGCGCTCTCAAGAAAGCTTGCGCCATATAGGCCGCATCAACAATAGGTTGGCTCTCGGTTCTAAAATTCCAGTAACCACTGCATTTTGTTTTCCCTTTTTTTGAGCTTGAGCTTGGATACAAACAATCGAAAAGACTATCGCCAAGCTTAGATGTTTAATCTTATTTATCACTTTATTTGGTGCTAATTTCAAAGTATCTGTTCGTTCCGGCAGAAAGGTCAACGTTGTATTGTAGGAATTGTGGCGTTTTACCTTTAAAAATAATAGTTGAAGGAATTATGGCATTTGTGACAGCATCAGTTACGACAACCTTGTTCGGGTCAGCTTTTTTGACTTTCTTTTTTATGTCCGACCAATTTACCTCAACGAGTTGCTTTTTTTGAGTTGCTGTTTCATTGTAGACTTCCTTGATAAATACATTATTTTTTTGAAATAGATATAAAGGAAGCATCTCGCTACCTGCTAATAGGAAAGCGCCAACACCATAAACATCAGTATCATCATAACCAACTTTATCTGGTGCGGCACCTTGTGCTTGTACAAAACCTAATTTCCCATCTGGGTGTACAGAGGTCACTAATGCCGACCAAGCGTTATTAACTACAGGTTGATATTTTTTAACTGGCAATAAACCATTATTAATACCCCAAGCCATTGCATAACAGATAAATCCTGTTCCGCTTGTTTCTTTTGAAGGATAACTTGCAGGGTCTAACAAACTTGCATGCCAGCTACCATCTGGTTGTTGTAAAGTTGCCAGTTTGTTAGACATATCTTTAAATAAACCTTCTAGTTTTTTACGTTCTGGATGATTTTTCGGCATCACAGAAAGTACCCTTACCAAACCTCCTATTACCCATCCGTTACCTCTGCCCCAAAATACTTTGGTCCCATTTTTTTCCTTCTTATTGAAATAACGGCTATCTCTATAATAAAGCTTTTCATCTTTATCATAAAGGTATTCGGTTGTTTTCATCCACAGTTGCGCAGATTTATCTAAGTATTTTGCATCGCCTGTTGCATCAGTTAAATAGCCCAGTGCTGGCGGCCCCATGAACAAAGCATCGCACCAAGCCCATTCTCTCAGGTGGATATTTTTCTTCCATTCTAAACTTTCGGTATGTGGCAAGGTGGCAATTGTATCAGCCAATGCTTTAAAATCGGCAATGTATTTTGGGTCTTTGTAAATTTTGTATAATTGAGAATAGAGCTGCCCCACACAATAATCATCAGCAAAATAACGGTACTTTCCAACTTGCCATTTATTGTCTTCTCCAACTTGAATCAATTTACGGTAATAGGTTTCATCATTCGCTAAGTTTGCCCAAGCAACCATACCCGTATACATGGCTCCACTTGTCCAGTCTTTTTTAGGGTTTTTCCAGCCAACAGTTTCTAGCGTTTTCCATTGCCAATCGGCTACTTTTTTCATTTGAAAGAAAACAGAATCGCTTGTTAAGGCGCCAGATTGACTTTGAGCAACCCCAGCGCTTAGAAAAAAGAGAATTAAAAAGTATAAGAATATTCGTTTGGTCATTGGTTTATTTGGTTGTGTGTTAATTAATTATTACCAAATTAAACATCTAAATCCTTATTTCTATAGCAAAGCACAACACAAACGTTTGATTTTTTTTAGCTGTTCGATTGCACAATCATAATGAATTTGAATTAGCGCTTGTTACAACACATAATTTGTTGTTCTTTAAGGCTAACCGTCTAACCTTCTTGTGACATGATAAAGAATATACCGATAAATCAAACGTTTGTGTTGACATAAATCACATCGTAATTTATTTATCAAACAATTACCCACTTATTATGTTAACTTTATATAATACCACGGAAAATTAACCTCACCCACCCTTCCTTGTTGTTGCGCTAGAATATCAGCGTTTAATTCTTACCAACCGTTTGCAAGTTAAAAAAATGAAAAAACACACTTCAGATGGGCTGGAAACCACATATATGTTTAATCCAAAAAATTTAGAGCAAGAAAATCAAACTGCAGAACTCCTCATTGCCAAAAAAGAGATTGCCTTACAAAATGAAGATAAGGAAAATCATGCAGCAGAATTAATCATCGCCAACAAAGAATTGCTCTTTCAAATTCAAGAAAAAGAAAACCGAGCCGCAGAATTAGTCGTTGCCAATAAAGAACTTGCCTTCCAAATCGAAGAGAAAGAAAATAGAGCGGCAGAACTGGTTATCGCCAATAAAGAGCTTGCTTTTCAGAATGAAGAAAAGGAAAAAAGGGCTGCCGAACTCATTATTGCGAATAAGGAACTGGCCTTTCAGAACAAGGAAAAAGAAAAAAGAGCCGAAGAATTAATCACCGCAAATAGGGAACTTAAAAATGCAGAGGAAGATATTCGCATTTTAAATGAAGAACTAGAACAAAAGGTTATAGAGAGGACTGCACAATTAGAATTGGCCAATAAAGAATTAGGTTCTTTTTCTTATTCGGTATCACATGACCTCAGAGCACCAATTAGGGCTATCAACGGTTATTCGAAAATACTTTTAGAAGACTATTTAGAAAAACTAGATGCCGATGGAGAAAAGGCTCTTCAATCCATCATTTATAATTCTAAAAAGATGGGCTTGCTCATTGATGATTTGTTGGCATTCTCGAAGCTAGGTAGAAAACCTGTAACTGTTGCAGAAATTGACATGAATGCTTTGGTTCAACTGATTAAGGAAGAATTGATTTTTGATGAAGATGAACAGATACCGCAATTTGATTTAGAAGTGTTGCTAAATGCCAATGGCGATAAGTCATTAATTAGACAAGTCTGGATTAACCTCATCTCTAATGCCATCAAATATTCTAGCAATAAAATAAATACACACATAGAAATTGGCTCCTATCGGGAAGAAAACACGGTCGTCTATTTTGTTAAGGACAATGGCGCTGGTTTCGATATGGAATATTACGATAAGCTTTTCGGGGTTTTCCAACGCCTCCATTCTCAAGAAGAATTTGAGGGAACAGGCATCGGATTGGCCATCGTACAAAAGATTGTGCACAGACATAACGGAAACGTTTGGGCAGAATCAGAATTAGAAAAAGGCAGCTGCTTTTATTTCAGCTTGCCAGCAACAAATTAAAATTATGGAATACGAAAATATAGAAATACTATTTGTAGAAGACAGCGTAGATGATGCTGCATTAACGATAAGGGCATTGAACAAAAGCGGTTTTACACACAAATTGCTACACGTTAAAGATGGAGCTGAAGCATTGGATTTTTTGTATTGCAGAGGAGTTTTTTCATCAAGAAACCCTAATCAATTTCCAACCCTGATTTTATTAGATTTAAAAATGCCAAAAGTATCTGGCATACAAGTTTTAGAGCAAGTTAAGGCTGACAAAAGAATGAAATCTATTCCAGTGGTGATGTTAACTTCCTCTAATGAGGGACCGGATATAGAAAGATGTTTCGAATTGGGTGCTAATAGCTACATCGTAAAACCTGTAGAAAGCGATAACTTCTCAAAAGCCATCAAAGAAATTGGTTTATACTGGATGATTTTAAGTCAACCACCACATTTGTAAGTAGATACAATGGTAGAAAACCTAAAAATTCTGATAGTTGAAGACAATGAAAGCGATGCTGATTTGCTTTTGCGTGAATTGAAGAAATCTAATTTAGACTTCAAGACGGTAAACGTTCAGACTCGTAAAGACTTCGAATCAGCATTAATCGCTTTTGAGCCAGATTTAATATTGTCTGATTATGCGCTTCCCTCATTTGATGCGGTAACTGCATTTGGAATTGCACAAGAAAATCACGCTCACGTCCCTTTCATCATTGTTTCTGGATTTATAGGCGAAGAAAATGCGGTAGAATTGATTAAAAACGGAGTTACAGATTACGTTTCGAAAGAAAGGCTTTACACCTTAACCACTAAAATAAAAAGGGCACTCGATGATGCTAAAATCAGGAAAGAGAAAACCATCACCGATAAAAAACTAATCTTCCAATCAGCAGAATTAAAAACGTTAAACCAACAACTTGAAAATAGGGTAATCAAACGCACCAAAGCTTTAGCTGAAAGTGAGAATCGTTTCAGAAATATGATGGAAACTATCCCTCAAATTTCTTGGACCAACACTGTTGATGGTGAGGTGGTTTATTACAATCAACGATGGTATGATTATACGGGCCTAACCGAAGTAGAAACCAAAAATTTAGGCTTTGATGCAGCCATTCATCCCGATGATATAAAAATTAGCGGAGAAAAATATTATGCCATTATAAAAGGAAGTTTAGGTGGAGAATTTCAAGTTAGAGGAAAAAGAGCGGATGGAGATTACCGTTGGCACTTAATTAGATTAATGCCCATTTTAAATCAAGAAAATAAAATTGAGCTTTGGGTAGGAACAGCTACAGACATACAAGAATTACGAGTTTTACAACAGCAAAAAGACGATTTTATTAATATTGCTAGTCACGAATTAAAAACACCAATGACAACCTTAAAAGGTTCTTTACAGTTATTGGATAGACTTAAAGACAATTTGCAATCGCCAATGTTGCCCAAATTGATATTACAGGCTAACAAAAGTATGGATAAGGTGAATGCCTTAATCAACGAATTGCTAAATTCTAGCATGGCAAACGAGGGGCAACTTCATATTAAGGTTAAAAAGTTTCGCATAGCGGAAATGACAGACCAATGTTGTTTAGACATACGTTCTGACGGCAAATACATCATTACCACCGAAGGAGACTTAGAACTAGAAATAGACGCTGATGCCTTGAGAATTGAGCAAATCATTAATAATTTTGTGAATAATGCCATCAAGTACGCACCAGAATCGAGGGACATCAAAATCTTAATCGAAAAGACGGACCAATCGGCAAAAATATCTGTTATAGATAATGGCATTGGAATTCCTCAAGAAAAACTACAGCATCTTTTCGACCGTTATTACAGAGTAAATAGTAGCGAAAGCCAATATAATGGCTTGGGATTGGGGCTTTACATTTGTTCAGAAATCATTAAAAAACACAATGGTACAATTGGTGTAGATAGCGAAATAGGAAAAGGAACATCTTTTTGGTTTACTCTGCCAATTGTGAACGCTACTTCCGTTAATTAGTCGGCATTTCTTGTCACCAACTAACATCAAATATGCTTTAAGATAACCATCCATTTTATGGTTTTAAATTCTATTTTTGTTAAATAGCCTAAACCATGAAGAAAAATAAAAGCTGCGATTTACAAACCTGTTTCATGTGCAAACTCTCTTTGCAAGAATGGCATCCAGCTATCGCTAGTCATAAACAAAACTTCATTGCAAAAAAAGGCGAGCTAATTATCAAAGAAGGCGACCCAGTAACGGGTGTGTATTTTGTAACTTCTGGTAATGTTAAGGTTCACAAAAAGTGGGGAGATAAAGAACTAATATTACGTTTTGCTAACGATGGAGCCATTTTTGGTCACCGTGGAATTGCGTCCGACCTATCTTTTTATCCCATCTCTGCGACTGCATTAGAAACCACTACACTTTGTTTTGTACCTATCGATTTTTTTAAGGCAACTTTAAAAGTCAATCACGATTTCGCTTATAGTATGCTGATGTTTTTTGCTGATGAATTAAATGCGTCGGAAAAGAAAATGCGGAACTTGGCCCTAATGTCTGTAAAAAGCAGATTAGCAGTTGCCATTTTAAGTTTAAGAGACCAATTTGGCTTAAACGCTGATGAATGTTTAAATTTAGAGCTGAGTCGACAAGATTTAGCAGCTTATACTGGCGCTACCTACGAAACTGTTTTTAGAACAATGAACGAGTTAATTGCCGAAAAACTGATTTTATTAAAAGGAAAGATGATTAGCATTGCTGATGAGCAAGGTTTGCTAGATTTAAGCAACCAGATTAAATAATGATAGGCGTAGTACTTTGTGGCGGACAAAGTGAGCGAATGGGTTCAGATAAAGGAAGCTTATTGGCCGATGGAAAAACTTGGGCAAGTATAGCCGAAGAAAAGCTGAAAGCAATAAATCTTCCAGTTAAATTTTCGGTAAATGCCACTCAAGAAAGCGATTATAGCAAATTGTTCGAAAAGCAAAACCTCATTCCGGATGATATTAATTTAAACATTGGTGGCCCACTAAAAGGCGTTTTATCGGCTCATTTGGCAGCACCTGCTGAAGATTTATTCGTTCTAGCCTGCGATTTGATTAAAATGGATATCAGCTTAATAAATAAACTAATAGATGAACAGCAGCAGCATCCTGATTTTGATGCTTACGTCTATTTAAACAATGAGTTTTACGAGCCATTATGCTGCATTTACACTACAAAAGGTTTAGCTAAAATTATGAAGCTTTACAATGAAGGCAACTTAAAAAAACACAGTATGCATGCAACGCTGGATTTGCTGAATACACGTAAAATAGGCTTAACCGTTTCTGAAAAAAGTTATTTTAAGAACTTTAACTCTCTTACTGAGCTTGATTAGTTATAAGTTTCAAGTAAAGTCCGTGGTTGGTGGCTCACCAACCAAAAATTAAAACAGAATAGTCCAATTAATTTACAAATGGTTGGTGGGTCACCAACCACGGATGAAAATAGCAAATTGTTCTGCATTCGCATTACGATACCCTCCCGATAGCTATTGGGACAAGCTGAGCGTTGAGGGATAGAGTTCGCAATTCCCTCTGACAAGTCGGCGGGTGTCTGAAAGGCGGGGTGGTTACTGTAAATCACACAACTTGAAGCATCTTCTTCTCCACCTTAACAAAACCACCTTTATCATTTTCGCAAAGCGAACAACAAAAGTTAGCAGGTAAATCATCAAACTTTGTTCCCGCAGCGATTCCTTGATTGAGATCTCCTAAATCTTCGCTGTAAACAGTGAAACAATCACTACATTGATATAAAAATTCTATTTCCTTTGGCAAAGATTGGTTCGATTTTTTTAGAGGAATGAATTGTTCATTTTTAACGGCTGACCTAGTTTGATAAAACTTAAGTACTGCCCTACGCAATTGCTCTGGCAATAATGACTTGGGATTTCCCCTGCTAAACACAAAGCCCGTTCGCTCATTCGGATTAAAGTCTTTAGCGCATAAAATATCATAAACAGCAAATAATTTTATCCCTAAAAAACTGATAAAATGCCTTTTTCTAATCAGGATACTACTAAAAATCTCACTCTTTTTCCGTGTTTTTATACCAAAACAAACGCCGAAGGTACGGGTGTCATTAACACTTAAATGTTTAACCAAATAGTTTTTGAGTTCCAACCCTTCTACACAATGATCTTCTACCTGAAAGTTTAATTCATTTGCCGCATGGCGCATATTCACTTCAAACTCTTCTAATAATGCATTCCAAGATTGCTTGTGCTGCTCATCAATTCCTTTAATGATAATTGTTTTCCACGAGGTACAGCAGAGTTGTCCGAGTTTGGTCTCTTGACAGAGCAGGCAGATTTTCTTTAAAAAATCGACCGCAAACAGTTCATCACGTCTATAAATCCCCAACCAATATTTATTGTTGTAACGGTTTAATCCTTCGTAGTAAGGCAAATTAAAAGCAGAAAGTGAAACTGGATTCTCAGCAGGTTTAATGATAAACCCCGAGACATCTAATGCAGCAAAAAGCTTTTCTCCTTTTGCATTTTCATTATCAATAAATTCGTCTGGACTGGCATTAATAATCGCCTCTATTCTTTGAGTCATCGATGCTATATTGTTGGTATAACAAAGTTGATTCCATTC
>SEDG01000661.1 GCA_004295885.1 Pedobacter sp.
GCCATAGACGGACAAGACAACCATTGAATCCTAAAAAATTAATCTTAATAGGTATATATACCTATATAAACGGGGAAGTAATCCTATTTACGGGCAGCTAGAAAATTTTGAGTTTTGTGGTATAACAATTAAACAAAAATTAAAATGAAAAAATATCTGTTCGCCCTATTAATAATAGGCCCAATGATGCTCAGCTCATGTAAAAAAAATGAAAAAGAAGTTGAACCCGAATCTACCGGCGGATCAGCAACGCTGACAGCTGACCGATACGGTGTAGATGGTGGCTCAAGTACAAAGTTTAGTTCTACCAAAGCAGGCATTACTCAAACAACTGTAGCCGGTTTGAGTACTTTCACCATTTCGGCCATTAAAGATGGCAGCAATGAAACCATCAATATTATCGTACTTAAAAAAGTGACTACGGTCGGTAAAATCACTTTCGCTTATAACGATTCAAGCAATGGGGGGATTACATTTTCCAAAGATTATACAAAACCTGCCGACGGTACATTAAACTATAAAACGGATGCCTTTAACTCCACCACAAAAGGTGGTGGGGAGCTGAATATTACCAAAATAGATGGTAATAGTATAGAAGGTACTTTTTATTTCATTGCTATAAATAGTGCTGGCAAGGAGGCATGGGCAGAGAATGGTTCATTTAAAGGTACAATCAAACAATAAAGATCATGAAAACTAAATTTAATCTGATTCTTTTCTTATTGGCTATACTAGTAGTATCAGCTTGCAAAAAAGAAACACCCGCTCCTGAGGAAGAAACCGTAATTAAAACCGAACAAGCATCGGGTACGCCAACAGAAGGAAATATACAAATTACAGGTACACAAAACGATAATGTTGTTTATGATGACAAAACAGTAACCGTAAAATCTTTTACGATTGATAAACTCTTTTCTACCGTTGTAACTGGTTATGCACAAATTACCCTTAACTCTGTAGATAAAGATGGTACATTACCAAAGTTTTCAATAGGTATCAATTTGCTTAGTGGGCTTCCTGCAGTAGGCGTTAAAACATCTATTCTATCTGGCAGTACTCCAGTACTTGGTTTAAATGTTTATCAAAACAGCGGGCTTTATAGTTTTTCGGCTATGAACGGCACGTTTACGGTCGACAATAACGATGGCCATAATGCTACCCTTACCTTTAGTGATTTCGATATGAAACAAAGCTTCATGCAAGGTTTCGACGCTTCTTTAAAACGTTTCAAGGTAAAATCGTTTAAGTTGAAGATTGCTTTTTAGAGACATTGAAATTAGGCAAAATTAACGTTTAACACGCCAGTATTAATAATTATATAGATGAAAAAAATATTTACTTTGAGTTTGCTATTGCTTCAGTTTACCATCGCAGCTCATGCCCAGTTAGAGAAGTTGATCGGCGGAGGAAAGGCGGGAAAGAAAACTGGCAACTTTGCTACCGTTTGGGAATCGGAGTTTTCAAACAAAGCTTCTAGATTAGCCATGATTAACGAAAATGGCACATTTATTCTCGGTACCGATGACAATTCTGCAACCGTACTCAACACGGAAGGGAAAGAAATTTGGAGTGGAGATTACAAAAAAATCACGACCAATAAAACAAACTCTTCGGAGTTTCAGTACTATATCCACGATAAAAATGGTGGCTACCTGTTTTT
>SEDG01000662.1 GCA_004295885.1 Pedobacter sp.
TCGCGGTATGGTGGGCCTGCCACAACCGTTCCTGCTGGGCCAGCTTGGTGGTGGTTGTACATGATTTGCGGTATCCACTCTACAAACAATTGACGACCAATATTTTGAGTTTCTTTTAAATTGAGCATAAAGAAATCTCTATTGTTATCATGACCTGCGTATTTTTCGTACAAACGCGGAAGGCCATTTGTAGACCTTTTCTTTGGGTCTTTTTCTCTCATGTACCAATTGCTCACCAATTCTTGTCCATCTGGATTGGCGTGTGTCATCAACACGATTACGTTATCTAAAATTTTATTGGTTTCTGCATCAGTTTTACTAGAAAGATTGTAAGCCATTTGAATCAGTTGATGTGCGCCAACAACTTCGTTAGCATGCAATCCACCATCAATCCAAACTACAGCCTTTCCCTCCGCGGCTAATGCTTTAGCTTGCTCTGGCGTTAACCCTTCGGCATGTGCCAATTTTTGAGAAATTTCTTGATAACGAGCTAAGTTCTTTTGATTTTCTGGAGAAGTAATAATTAACATGTACTGACTTCTACCCTCTTCGGTTTTACCAATATCAACTAGTTTTACTCGCTTAGAGGTTTCTGCTAGTTTTTTGAAATAAGCCTCCGTTTGAGTATAATTAGCCAATTGATAATCATCGCCTATATTAAAGCCGAAGTGGTCTTTTGGTGTTGGAACGTTTTGTGCAATTGCAGATTGAACGCAAAAAAGCATTGCAACCAACAACAAGCTGCGTTGGTAAAATTTTGCCATGAAATTTAGTTTAGGGTTTATTAACCAAATATAAAAGAGAATGGGTATTAACCTATGGCTGTTATTGATTTGTTACAGACTAACCCCCAACCCACTAAACGGGGCTTTGGAATGTTGGAATATATGTAGTGGATAAATTTTAAGTCCCCTTCAGAGCCTGCTCCGATTTTACATCGGAGGGATTTAGGGGTTTAAAATCAGATACAGATAAACATATACTACCGGCGCTGCAATTAGCAAACCATCAAATCTATCTAAAAAACCGCCGTGGCCTGGTAAAAAACTACCTGAGTCTTTGGTGTCCAAACTTCGTTTCAGCATAGATTCTACCAAATCGCCAAGCGTACCAAAACACACAATAAGGATGGCCATCCCCGCCCAAGTTAAAGGGCTCACTTCTGGAAACCAACGTGATATTAGGTAAGATACGACTATGCTTGTAAACATCCCTCCTAGAAAACCTTCCCATGATTTTTTTGGTGAGTGGCGTTCAAACAATCTGGTTTTACCAAATTTAACCCCAAAAAGATATGCTCCAGTGTCGCTTGCCCAAAGCATTAGTAAAAAAGCAAGAGGCAAGTGAAAATTGTAATTGTTAAAATCTGCCAGAAAACCTAATGAATAGAAAAAGCAGAATGGAATGGTCACGTAAATAAATCCCACAAATGTGTAAGAAATATTAGCGAAAGGAATCTTATTTTTTTTGTAAAGCTCGGCTATAAATACCGAGAAAATCAGTGGCACAATCAGCAGTAAATATTTTAATTCAAATTGATAAAAGTGATAACTGGCCGTTAAAAGGAAAATAACTGCTGCTGCAAAAACACCAATGTTTCTATGCGGTCGAATCCCTCCTATTTTAACCATTTTATAGAATTCCAACAACGCAACAATG
>SEDG01000663.1 GCA_004295885.1 Pedobacter sp.
TATGTTCCCGCTCGTTCAGTTGTTATCCCCGGTTCTTACACTAAAAAATTCCCTGCTGGAGATTTCCAAGTTCCATGTGCTTTAATTATTGGAAAACGTAAAGAATCTACAGATAAAAAAACTTCTTTAAACGATGCGTTGAGAGAAAATAACGTAGCCGTATAAATAGGCTGAAGGTTATAGCGGTAGAAGGTGGGCGGTTATGCATCCAAAACCTTCTACCTTCCACCTTCCGCCATTAATTTCACTTTAATGAATATTGGATTCGATGGCAAACGTGCTGCAAATAATTTAACTGGCCTAGGCAATTATAGCCGATCGTTGATTGAACATTTAGCCCTTCAATTTCCTGACAACCAATATCGAATTTACACCCCGAAAACAAAGGAAGCGATCGTAAAGCTACCTTTGTTTGAGAAGTCGAATGTTCATTTAGAACTGCCCCAAAAAGGAAAATCAAAATTATTCTGGAGAAGTACTGGTATTAAAAGCCAGCTATTAGCTGATAAAATCGAATTGTTTCATGGCTTGAGTCACGAAATTCCGGTTGGGATACAGCGCACCGGAATTAAAAGCATTGTAACGATACATGACTTAATCTTTCTTCGTAAACCACAGTATTACAAGTTTATAGATAAACTTATTTACAAGTTTAAAAGTAAATATGCTTGTGATAATGCAGATAGAATCATCGCGATCAGTGAAAAAACGAAAGAAGATGTTGTAGAGCTTTACAACATCAATCCTTCAAAAATCGATGTGATTTATCAAAGTTGTGATGATAGTTTTAAGACTTTGTCAAGCACTGCTGAAAAAGAAAAAATAAGGAAAAAATATCAGCTTCCAGACAACTATATATTAAATGTTGGAACAATTGAAGCAAGAAAAAACCTTTTACTTATTATCAAAGCATTACCGAAAATTGCTCACGAATGTAAACTAGTTGTCGTTGGCAGGGAAACCGATTATACACTTTTGGTCAAAAAAGAGATAGAAAAATTAGGCTTACAACACAGGGTGATTTTCCTTAAAAGTGTCCCTTTTACAGATTTACCTTTAATTTACCAACTGGCTGATCTTTTTGTTCTGCCCTCGTATTACGAAGGTTTTGGGATTCCTATAATTGAGGCATTGTACTGCAATGTACCCGTAGTGGCAGCAACGGGGTCGTGCTTGGAAGAAGCTGGCGGACCAAATAGCATTTATGTTTCGCCCGATGACGAAATTGCCTTAGCAAATTCAATAAATAAAGTTTTAACCGATAAGGAATTGCAGCAAACAATGAAACAAAAAGGACTTGAGTACGTTCAAAAGTTTAATAATGAAATAGTTAACCCACAACTGATGGATTGCTATTTAAAAACAGTGAAACAATGAAGAGTTGTGTAGTAATTTTTCCACTTTACCAAAAACCAACAGCAATTGAACTGGCTTTTTTAGAAAATGGTTTACAGATAACCAAAGGTTTTAAACAGGTTATTGTTGCACCAGAGGGATTAATAGTTGATCAGTCTTTTGGCCAATTAGAGCAGTTAGAAGTGAAAAGATTTGCCAAGCATTATTTTGAAGGGATTAGCGGTTATAATCAATTGTTGTTGTCAAAAGGCTTTTATACAGCATTCGGCTTATATGATTTTATGTTAATTCATCAA
>SEDG01000103.1 GCA_004295885.1 Pedobacter sp.
TACAACAATGGAAATTACCGAAAACGGCTTTATTTTTTCTGACGACAGCAATTTAGTAGATGTAAACGCGGTACACAATTACTTGAGCAATCAATCTTATTGGGCAAAAGGAATTCCGTCTGAATTGGTTGAAAAATCAGTTCAAAACTCTTTGTGTTTTGGCATCTACAAGGATGGAAAACAGGCTGGTTTTGCTCGTTGGGTAACAGATAAATCTACTTTTGCCTACCTATGTGATGTGTATGTAGAAGAAGCTTTTCGTGGCTTGGGTTTATCTAAAAAACTAATGTCGCTGATGATGTTTCATCCAGACCTACAAGGTCTAAGGACCTACACATTAGGCACATTAGATGCTCATGGTTTATATGAACAATATGGCTTTAAAAGCCCTGAGTTTCCCGAAAGAAGAATGGAGATTGTAGTGAAGGATATCTACCAGAAAATAGGAAATAGGGAATAGAAAGCCAATCTATTCCCTATTCTCCATTTCCTATTCCCTATTTTACAACTTGCTTTTCTTCACTCCTTCTTTTGTAATCTTTACAGGATTAATTAATCCGTCTTTATCAAATGTCATTAAATCTATGCAGGTCACACGGTGATTACCGTCTGTTTCGCCTATTGGCCTGCGATGATAAATGATATACCACAAATCCTTTTTCGTGTTATGCACCACAGAGTGATGTCCTGCTCCTCTTGCTATGGTTGGATCTTGCGTTAAAATCCTCCCAATACGTTTAAATGGACCTAATGGTGAATCGCCAATCGCATAAGCTACAAAGTAATTTGGACCAGTCCAACCACCTTCACTCCACATGAAATAATATTTACCATCTTTCATAAACATAAAAGAACCTTCGGTATAGCCTTCCGGCGTTATTTCCTTAAATGTAGTTCCATCTGGATATGAAATAAAACCTGTAAAATCTTTATTTAATTTGGCAATATTACAATGCGACCAGCCACCATAAATTAAATAATATTGTCCGTCTTTATCCTTAAAAACAAATTGGTCTATCGGCTGGGCCTTGTTATAGAATTTGTCTACTAAGGGTTTACCTAAATGGTCTTTAAACGGCCCTTCAGGTTTGTCTGCCACTGCCACGCCAATTCCTCCGACTTCTTTATCACTCTGTATATCATTAGCGCCAAAAAACAAGTAATACTTTCCATCTTTTTGAGTAATAGATGGGGCCCACATTGCCTTATTAGCCCATTTAATTGAAGCTGTATCTATGATCCTTTCATGTTTTCTCCAAGTAATTAAGTCTTTGGATGAGAAGGCATCCATAAAAACCTGTTCTCTATATTTAGCCGAATAGGTTGGGTAAATCCAATACGTGTTACCAAAAACTTGACCCTCTGGATCAGCATACCATCCACGGAAAACTGGATTGCCTGATGTTTGTGCTTGTACAAACAATGGAAGCATTAACAACAAAGTGATAAATCGATTTAGTTTCATAATGCAAGATATAAAATTGATTTGTTTTTAGCTAATTTCCGAGTTCACAAGTTATACCGAATCCTTAACGTCAAATTTAATTCGGAGAACTTCATTTACCGAATTTGATGAAGTTAACTAATTTCCTATTCTCTATTTTCCTAACTTACCAAACCTTCACCCAATCTTTTTGTTCCTTTTCGTTTAGGTAAGTCCAAGCAATAATTCTGGTGATTTTATTTCCAGTGCTCATTTCGCTCTCCCTTATCTCTACAGCTTCTGCCCTATTTAACATCGCGTAAATGCCATCCAAGTTTCCACTTTTAGAAACTAAACTTGTAAACCAGAAACATTGATTTTTGAATGACTTACTTTCTTCAATCATTTTCGAGATAAAACCTACCTCACCACCCTCAGTCCATAGTTCAGCACCTTGACCGCCAAAGTTAAGTACAGGTTTTGAATGATTTTTTTGCCCAAGGTTTCTGCTTTTTCTTTGCGAGCCAGCAAGCGCTTCTTCCGCGGATGCGTGAAAAGGAGGATTACAAATTGTCAAATCAAATCTTTCTTCCTTATGTATAATATTTTTGAAAATATCTCTTTTTGATGGTTGCAATCTTAATTCTAATGCATTTTTTAAGGGAGCGTTTATGTCTACAATATTTTTCGCAGAGCGGATTGCAATCTCGTCGATATCAGAACCTACAAAGCTCCATCCATATTCTTGATGACCTATAATTGGGTAAACGCAATTGGCGCCTACACCAACATCCAATACTTTAATCCTTTTTCCTTTGGGGATGATTTGATTGTGGCTAGAAGCTAATAAATCTGAAGCATAATGAATATAATCAGCTCTGCCTGGAATTGGCGGACATAAATATCCCTCGGGAATATCCCAGGATTCTATCTTATAAAAATGTTTAAGTAAAGCTTTGTTTAGTATTTTAACTGCAGTTGGATTGGCAAAATCTATCGATTCATCGCCGTATTTATTGACTGAGACAAAATTTATAAGCTCGGCACAAGAATCTGTTAGTGCTTTCAAATCGTATCGCGAACGATGTTTGTTTCTCGAATGTAAAGTGCTTTTCTCAGCTCCAGCTTTTTCCATTAGACAGTTTTAACATCATCTTCACTGTAATCATTAATGTCTGTAATGTATCCATTAGTCAATAAAAAATCGAATAACGGTTTTGCATCTGCTGTGACAGGCATATTACTGGTAGAAATAACCTCGTGAGTTTTCTTATCAAAATATGGATAGGCAAATAGCTTAACATTTTGTGTAAACATATCACTCACATAGGCTAACAATTGACTAGAATAATTTTCGCCAAAGTTTTTTGAGTTAAACACAAATTTTAAATTGTTAATGTTTGTAGAAATGCCCACACTTTTTGGCTTACAACGACCCAAATACTTAGCTAACCTGTTGTGACGGGTAAAGTTAGAAACAATAACCAAGTTGCCCGTTGCACACATTTCTTCTGCCCTTTTCGCTACTGCTTCTAAATCTATATCATCTGGCGTTTCCTGTTCACTAGTTAAAACGTTGGTTAACAAAACCTCAATCATAACGGCCAAATTGCCTTCTTCAACTTTGTTTGTGCGTTTAAATTGGTCAGTAGCTTTATTAAATAAATTAAAATTTGGTAATGATTTTTGCCCAAACTTTGTACGCAAAATCATGATATCCTTTTTGTACAACAAATCTTTAGCCTGACGAGGATGACCATCTGCATCAAATATTGCTGCTGCAGAAAAATCTTTCATAATCAAATAAAGATTTAGTAAAGTATTATTCACCTCAACAAAAGCAGGACCTTTAACTGAGATCAAATCAATTTCCACTGAACCAATCGTCAAGTTATCCGCCAATGATTCTATCATCATTTTAGGATCTTGATGAAGGTAAAAAGCTGCAAAAACTAAGTTGACACCAATAATTCCTAATACACGTTGCTGCATGTTCACATCGGTGTCTAACAAACGGACATGGAAGAATATTTCGTTAGGTAATCCCTCTGGTTCATTTTGAAAACGAATTCCAACCCAACCATGGGGTTCATTTGTACGCTTAAAATTCAAGGTAGTTACCGTGTTAGCGAAGGCGAAAAAAGTACGATTTTCATATTTCTCACCCAACAGACGCTCATTAAGCAAACCGAATTCGTGGTCTAGCATACGTAAAAGCCTATTCTGACTTACATACCTGCCAGAAGCCTCGGCTCCATAAATGGCATCACTAAAAGTCATGTCATAAGCAGACATCGTTTTAGCAACGGTACCCGCAGCCGCACCAGCTGTAAAAAAATTACGAGCAACCTCTTGGCCTGCACCTATTTCTGCAAATGTGCCATAGATTTTCTCATTCAAATTTATTTTTAGTGCCTTCCGCTTCGTATCAAGGATTTCTCTTTCCATTTTGCAAAAATAGTAAAAATCATTAGTTCATTGGTATCATTGGTTGATTGGTTTCATTGGTTTCATTGGTATCATTAGTTCATTAGTGTCATTGGGTCAATAGTTCTGTTGTAGGATTGGTTCATTAGTATATACGTCCGGACGAATGAACAAGTGAACCAATGAACTATCAAACGACAAAGGGCGATATCTTTCGATATCGCCCCTGCCAACCTTAAACTCAAAATCAAACTATTGTATTATGAAACTACAATTTCTTTATGTGCTTGTTTAGCGTCATCTAACTTGCCAATAGTGATGTATAAGATACCATTAGTGTATTCTGCGCTAATTTTATCAGCATCAACTCCTTCAGGCAATACAAACGACCTAGCAAATGAGTTGTATTCAAATTCCTTGCGTGTATAATCTTTTTGGCTATCTGCTTCAACTTTTTTCTCTGCCCAAACAGAAAGGTTATCTTTTTTCAAGTCGATTTTAAAATCTTCTTTATTTAATCCTGGAGCGGCTAATTCGATTTTGTACTCGTTAGCACCTTCATAGATGTTTACATTAGGCACTTTATTTACACCGTGATTTTTATTTAATGCATCACTAAACAAAGAATCGAATACATTGTTAAAATAAGGTGCTGTGTTTCTCGTTTTGTTATTAAATTTTACTAAAGTCATTTTTATATCCTCCGTTATTTTATTTTTAAAATATAATTGTTCGTATTCAAACCTTATTCCAAACCAAATATTTATGTTTTTTAAGTCATTTTGGCGCAAAAAAGAAAAACCAACAGACAAAAAGTCAGTAACAGTAGGTCACATAGACACTTTCAAGTATAAAACCAGTATCGAAATGCGTTTTGCAGATTTAGATATGATGGGCCATGTGAACAACGCCGTCTACTTTACGTATATGGAAATTGGCAGGACCAAATATTGGAAACACGCTATTAATTGGGATTGGAAAACTACAGGGGTTGTAATTGGTCAAGCTTCTATAGATTACATAGCTCCTATTTTCTTGGAAGACAAAGTGAGCATGTATGTTCGCACCTCCAGAATTGGAAACACAAGTTTTGATTTAGAATATTTGATTGTAAAAGATGTAAATGGAAAGGAAGTAACTTGCAGCAAAGGCAAAACTGTTTGCGTGGCTTTTGATTACAGCTCAAAAAAACCATCGGCCATACCAGATAAGGAAAGAAATAAAATGATTGCTTTTGAGCAATTGGAGCCTTAATTAACTTGCACTCTGAGCGTATTCAATGGTAGTCTGTATAATTATTGCTAATTTTTATTTTCAAAAATGATTTCAACTTCGTTAAAGCTTACAATTTCTTCACTCGCTATTTGTTTGACTCTCTCAGTTTCCCATCTTAGATCTGCAGCCCAAAACATTGTAGAACCAAAAGATACCCCGTCAGATTGGTCGAAACCTTATGCGCCTTTCTGCATTGTGGGCAACGTTTATTATGTTGGAACTTACGATTTGGCTTGCTATCTAATCGTTACCGAGAAAGGAAATATTT
This sequence comes from Pedobacter sp., assembly GCA_004295885.1. Taxonomy (GTDB): domain Bacteria; phylum Bacteroidota; class Bacteroidia; order Sphingobacteriales; family Sphingobacteriaceae; genus Pedobacter. The sequence continues at coordinate 5,394 of SEDG01000103.1, forward strand.
TAATTAATACTGGTCTGGCAAATTCTGAGCAAATCATAGGCGACAACATCAAAAAGTTAGGCTTTAAGTTGAGCGACACCAAGATTTTACTAACCACACAAGCTCACTATGACCATATGGGCGCCATGGCAAATATAAAAAAAGCTACTGGAGCTAAAGTTTTAGTTAATGTAAACGATGCTCAAGTTATGAAAGACGGCGGAAGCTCAGATTATGCGCTTGGAAATGGAGTAAAAACTTATGCGCCTTTAAATCCAGATGGGTTATTGCGTGACAAAGCCCTTATTAGTCTGGGAAGCACTAGGCTGGTTATGTTAGATCATCCTGGTCATACCAAAGGTTCTTGTAGTTATATGTTAGCAGTAAAAGACAAAGCTAAAACATATAAAGTACTAATTGCGAATATGCCAACTATTGTAACAGATAAAAAGTTTAATGAGGTGGATGCTTACCCGAATATAGAAAAGGATTATGCCCGAACGTTAAAAGCAATGAAAGCTTTGTCATTTGATATTTGGCTAGCTTCTCACGCAAATCAATTTAACTTGCATCAAAAACATAAACCCTCGGCCGGCTACAACCCGACTGCCTTTGTTGATAAAAAGGGATATGAGAAGGCTTTGGCCGATTTGCAAAGGGCATTTGATAAAAAGGTTTTAGGAAAACCCAGCAACTAAAGGTTTACCGCCTAAGAAATTTTATTCTAACGATAAAAAACCAGCTAAGATTGGTTAGCTGGTTTTTTTTATGCTCTTTATCTTCCGACTGCACTTTTCTAGCTTGCCGATTTTCTATTTAAAGCTAAATATAAATGGGAATATAAAGGTTATAATAATGGTCCAGACAAAATATACTGGCAAGTAAGAGGCTATTGTTTTACCTACATCATTAATTTTCGCTTTTTTAGCAAGCACTTTAACCAACTTGGTGGTTACCAACAGCAGATTAATCAATATCAAAATATTGCTCCCCAACACAGCTGCTCTGTTTGGTGTAATTCCCATTTCAGCTATGCGGAATATAATGGCAGAAAGTGCAACTCCGTTTACAATTAAAGTTATTATTGCCAATAACAAGAGTATCCAAATAGCCATTACATTTTCAGTTGTTTTGCTGGTTTCTACTATCGAAAAGAAGATGATTGCTAACACACCAATCAATAAGGCGTTAAATATTAGCAAGAACTCTCTATCATTATATGGGTTTTTGCCAGCGTAAACCATGGCAACTAAGTATACAACCAGCATAACCAACACCAATGGACTGAAGATTTTGGCGATCACTGGTGAAACTTTGCCAACCAATTGTGGGTTAGTTTGCACCAAATAAGTACCAACGATCGGGGCAGCAGAAATCCCAAAGACCCCTACATATTGGAAATAGACATCTTCTATCTTAATGCCAATTAACCCAAACAACCCTACAGTTACAGCAGACATGATGCCGCCAGCAATTAAAATTAAGGTAGTCATTACAACTAAATCGCCATTGTATTTTAAATAAGCAAGACGTTGGTGTTTATCGTTAGTTTCTCGACCTACAAAAGCAATCCCTAAAAGCGACCACAAAAACAAAAGTAAGTGGATGCACGACAGAATTAGGGTATCACTCTGTTTAACATTAGGGAGGCTGTTTATAAAAATTAGCCCTAGAAGTGTTGCTGTTGCAATGAAACCAATTTTTGGTATGGATAATTTGTTTTTCCAAGCAAAGAAGATTGTTAGCACAGGAAAAACGATGAAACCGATATTTCGTGGATAAAAATAATCTTCGTTGACATTAAAAATGGCAGGTATTTTAGCAATTAAACCGGCTATTATTGAAGCTATGATTACAAATACGAGCTCGTTTTTAGAGCCCCAATTTAGTTCTGAACTTTCATAATTCAATCTTTCATTCCAACAATCGGTAATGGGATTTCCTTTAAAGTCAGGATACAATATATCAAAAGACCTTTTAAAAATAACTTTATTATTCCTATACAAAGTCTCAAGTTCGGCAGGATTGTTAAGGTACTTGCGTATTTCGGTTTCCATGATTATCGAATTGAATGAGTGGCCTAAATTTTAAAGATTAGTTCCAGATAGTACCAACAAAACCCAATACTGTACCCATCCATAAACCAATAACAAATATGATCAAGCTCAACACTACTCCAAAAATCCTTTTCCAAGTACCTTGATTTGTGAATGATTCGATATAATAATTTACTGCACCACCTATTGCACCGGCTAATGGTAAAACGATAAAGGGTCTAATCATCCAGAATTTTCCCCAAGCTGAGTTAGGGTTTTTAGTTGCATAAAATAATAATGAAACTACTGCGAAACCTATAACTCCTCCTATTAACATTCTTGTAACTAGCTGAGGGGTAAAAGTAAACTTGGTTAAGTTGCTTTGATCAACCAGCTTCCCCGTTGCTGGGGCTAAACTTACCCCCATCATCCCGTGACCGCCTGCAATAATTAAGTTTTTCAGCTTCTGGGTAAAACCAATATAGGGCAAGCCATCAGGCGAACAAGGCCTAAATCCATACCAAATTTTATCAATTTGAGGAATTGGAACTTGATAATCTGGATAATAATTAGGAATTGACCTGACGATACCTTCTACCCTATTCATATTTACCTTATCATTCATTGGCGCAATTTCCATTGTACCACCAAAACGAATTTGACCATTCATTGGCGTTACCGCTACTCTCGCTTCTAATAATAAAGATGGGTGATGAATTTCATGCCCATTAGGCTCTACCATAAAAGAATAACCCTTCCCTGGCATAACTGAAATATTTAAATCTGCCTTTTTGGCCAGCTCGGGCAACCATGAGCC
>SEDG01000664.1 GCA_004295885.1 Pedobacter sp.
GTATTGACTAGGGTACAGCTAAGTGAGCATATTTGGGGCACTTTTGTAAACGACGACTATGATTCAAATTACATAGATGCTCACATTAAAAACATCAGGAAGAAATTGAATTGTCATGCGAATACAGATTGGTTAGAAACAGTGCGTGGCGTGGGTTATAGGGTAAAGAATTAAGATGAAACTTTCTACAAAATTAACCTTGTTTATTACTGGCTCTAAATTAGCCATCGTACTGCTGTTTATCATAACGCTGCCTTTTTTGGTAGAACAAATCGCCTCTCAATTTACTAACTACACCTTAAAACAGCAACGCAAGCAGGTTTTAAAAAACATCAACAGAAATGGGATAGCCTATTATTTGCAAGGCGATGAAAGTTATGGTAGTTATACCATGCTAAAAGAAGAGTTTGTAGCTCTATTGCCTGTTGATAAACATTTTAAGGCAGATACGATTAAAGATGCGCAACGAATTGTTGAAAATGACACACTCTCCTATCGGATATTGAGCGAAACTTTTAAGTTCGAGAATAAAAACTACCTTCTAGAAATTGGCAAAACAAGTGCAAGCATCAATCAATACAACAAGCAGTTACAACAGTTTGCATCTTACGTGCTGGTCATATTAATTTTGCTTTCTATCGTTATAGACCTTACGTTCATCAGAATGGTGATTAAACCTCTATCAAAAATCATCAAGACTAGATTAATTAATAGGAAATTTCCTTTCAAGTTTGATGAGCATCCTGTAAAAACTTCCACTACAGATTTTAAATACCTTGATGAATCTTTGGCGATTTTAATGAACCAAATTAACGAGGCCTTTTATAAAGAAAGAGAATTTACGTCCAATGCTTCCCATGAGATAATGACGCCCATTAGCATTTTGCAACATAAAATGGAAAACTTGTTGGCCGAAGAAGAGCTTACAGAAAGCGCATCATTGGCAATAATTGAGATGATGAAAACATTAAATCGGCTGAAGAAAATATCGAATTCTTTATTGTTAATTGCCAGAATTGAGAATCAACAGTACCAAGATAAAGAGGCTGTTAAACCTTTAGAATTATTCAACTTAATTATCGAAGAAATCAGTCATCGTTTAGAAGAAAAAAACTTGAATATCAACCTTAAAATTAGCGAAGACGTTGTACTTGGAGATGTCAACAAAGATTTATTGTATCAGCTATTTTTTAATCTCGTTCATAACGCCATCAAGTTTAACCAAGAAGGAGGCAGTATTTCAATTTCTGATCATTTTACTGCCAAAGGCGAATATGAAATTAACGTTTCAGATACTGGAACGGGAATTTCAGCAGAACAATTACCTCATATTTTTGACCGTTTCATTAAATCTAACGCAGCTGAAAGTTATGGTTACGGTTTAGGATTAACCATCGTTAAAAGTATTGTCGATTATCATCATTTAAACATAAAGGTAGACAGCAAATTAAATGAGGGAACAGCTTTTAAAGTGTTATTTTTAAATTGGAAAAAAGCCCAATAATTATCACTGCTTTTCTTTTTTAAATATCGAATAAAAAACTAAAAGTCCACCGGAGACAGAAACTAAGCCAAGTATTAAAGAAGTTGTATCGTTCATATCTATCGAAATAAAAAAAGGGCAGTCAATAGCTTGACTACCCCTTATGTT
>SEDG01000665.1 GCA_004295885.1 Pedobacter sp.
TTCTGTTCCAATCGAGAAATTGAATAGGATGACCCAAAAGAATCATCAGGGTGTTATCGCTGTAATCTCTCCAATTACCTATCAAAACATTGAAGATATTATTCCTTCAGTATTTGAAAGAGGGGAGACGCCTTTAATCTTAATTTTAGATAGCATTACAGATGTGCGTAACATGGGAGCAATTGCCAGAACTGCTGCTTGCGTAGGTGTTCATGCTATTGTTATTCCGCTAAAGAATGCTGCCCAAATTAATGCTGATGCAATAAAAACTTCAGCAGGTGCTTTATTTAGCATTCCAATTTGTAGACATGACAACTTGCGTAAAATCTGCCTGTTTCTTCAGGATAGCGGTTTGCAAATTGTTGCCTGCACAGAAAAAACTAGCGATTTAATTTACGCTCCAGATTATACCATGCCAACAGCGATTGTAATGGGCTCTGAAGATGAAGGGATTTCTAATGATTTATTACGTGTAGCTAATCATTTAGCTAAAATACCGATGGCAGGGAAAATAGAATCACTAAACGTTTCTGTTTCTGCTGGTGTAATTTTATACGAAGCTGTTAGACAGAGGAGTATGTAAAAGGGGAATTGGAAGATGGAAAATGGTATGTATTCAGTCCATCTTCCATCATACATTCTACATCATCCATTATATAAACTTGTTGCCAAACTTAGCCTTCACATCTGCCACCACATTTTTGATGTTCTGTTCTTCAGAACGTGGACAAATTAGTAAGGTATTGTTTGATTCGACAACAATGTAATTGTGTAAATTTTGAAGTATCACCAACTTTTTGCTTGGCACATTAACCATACAGTTTGATGAATCGAACATCATGACTTGTTCAGACGGTATTACTGCATTTCCTACGTAATCCTTTTCTGCCATTTCATAGATAGAAGCCCAAGTTCCTAAGTCAGACCAACCAAAATCTGCTGGCAAAACATAAACATTGTCAGCTTTTTCCATGATGCCGAAATCGATAGAAATATTTGTGCACTGAAGATAAGCGTTAGCAATAAACTTCAATTCATTGTTTGTATTGTAAAAAGAATTTCCCTGTTGGAAAATCTCATGCATATCTGGCAAATGTTTTTCAAAGGCTTTGTTAATCGCTTTTGCTGACCAAATAAATATACCCGCATTCCAAAGAAAATCTCCACTTTGGATAAACGACTGCGCTAATTCTAAATTTGGTTTCTCGGTAAACGTTTTAACCTTGTGGATAGCCTCATCTGTAGCTAAAACTTCATCTGCATACTGGATGTAGCCATAACCGGTATCTGGTCTATTTGGTTTGATACCTAAAGTAACTAGACATTTATTTTTAGCGGCAGCATCAATAGATTGATTAATAGCATCCACAAATCCTTGTGGGTTCGCAATGGTATGGTCTGATGGGGCAACTACGATAACCGCATTAGGATTTAGTTTTGCGATTTTCATCGAACCATAGGCGATACAAGGTGCGGTATTGCGCATTACGGGCTCTGCTAAAATCTGGTTGTCACTAATTGATGGAATTTGTTGTTTAATTAAATCTACATACAAATCGTTGGTAACTATAAAAATATTTTCTGCTGGGCAGATTTGTAAAAATCTATCGTACGTGCTTTGGATTAAAGTTTTTCCGATGCCGAA
>SEDG01000666.1 GCA_004295885.1 Pedobacter sp.
CTGGTAAAAGCCTTCAACAGCGACTTAAAAATGATGAATTTTAAGGATGGGCTGTATGTAATCTATAAAAATGAAAAAGAAATCCCTTCTTTCAACTTTTCGGCACTTAAACAAGCAAGACCACCAGAACTAAATGATTATCAAATTTCCGTTGTTAACTTGTTAGAGGCTCCCGTTAGATTTTATGTCAATGGCGGAGTTTTAGAAACCAGAAGTTTGATATATAAGGGCTATTGGGCTTATGAAAAAATGGCAGATATGGTCCCGATGGATTATATTATAAACACCAAGGAATAGCAAATGTTAAAAAAGTTAAATTTTTGTGCTTTATTTAAATAATAGATTAGCTATTTACTACATTAGCGGCCATGTTTAGAGCGCTCTTGCTTTTTTGTTTCCTATCCATCTTTGCTGCTCAAGCTAATGCTCAAACTTATTCCATAACTGGTATTGTTAAAGATAACGTTGGCCCATTGCCTGGAGCTGGAGTATACATTAGTGGTTACAAAATTGCCACTGCTACAGATTCAGATGGAAAATTTAGACTACCTAATTTAAAGCCTGGAAGTTACGACATTTTGGTACAAATGATTGGGTATCTGCCTTTTTCTAAAAACGTTGTCATATCAGATAAATCTGTTGAGGTTAGTTTTACAATTAAGGAAAGTACTACTACTTTAAAGGAAGTTGTAATCAGGGTCGACCCAAATAGACAAAAATATATTAATCAGTTTAAGGAATATTTTATTGGAAAAACGCCAAATGCTAAACTGTGTAAAATAATTAATCCTCAGGTTTTAAGGGTAAACTATGATATTACCACAAGTACTTTATCTGTTAAGACAGATGAGTTTTTAATTGTAGAAAACAAAGCACTGGGTTATCGAATTAAATACATGCTAGATTATTTCGAATACAATAACCGTACACACATTATTTATTATTCTGGTAAACCATTTTTTGAAGAGTTAAAAGCATCCAATGCTAAAAAGAAAAAATATATTGAACTTAGAGAAACTGCGTATTATGGTTCTGCCCAACATTTTCTCAAATCTCTTTTTAAAGGAAAAAGCAAGGAGGAAGGCTTTGTAATTAATAAGATTATCCAAATACCAAATCCAAATCGTGCACCAGATAGCATAATTAATAAGAATTTATTAGCTCTCAAAAATCCTCCTGGTAAATCTGGAATTAGAAAAAATGCAGCAAAAATAGACACATCATTATTGGGCTACTGGATTAAACAACAAGAATTGCCTAAAACGATTGATAAATTTAACAATGCAGAAATCAATCCGGATACCTTAGTAAATTTTTACAACAAAGATTTAAGGTACCTCAACTATACAAATTCACTTTGCGTAAGCTACACCAAGGAAAGAGAATCTACCGAATATTCCAATTCGGGTTTCTGGGTTTTTAGGCCTCTTTACGTACCTGATTATCAACTTTCGGTTGTAAAACTTACAAGCGGACCTGTTCGATTTTATGAAAATGGCGGAGTTTTAGATGGTCGCTCCTTATTATATGAAGGTTATTGGGCTTACGAAAAAGTGGCAGATATGGTACCGATGGATTATATTCCTGTTACGAAAAAATAGTATTGAGTATTGAGATTTGCGAATTGAGACAAGTCTATTCCCTA
>SEDG01000667.1 GCA_004295885.1 Pedobacter sp.
TATTATGCACAGCTAAAAGATAGGATTGGAAATGATGCTGATACACGTAACATTGTATTGCCAGTAGAGACTGAAGCATCAAGCAGTCCGCCTGTAGATGTGGCTCAAAAACTGACTAAACTTTCCATTAAACCCGCTTTAACTTTACTAGAATTTATAGATAAGGCACCGATAAGAAACCCAATTCCAACAACAGAAAATTTAAAAATTAACGAAACGTATAAGGTTAATACTCCAGTAAAACCTTCACTGGCTCCAGTGATGGCTATTAAAAATGGTTGGCTAGTTCGTGGAAATGAAGTTGTTGTGGGGAACCGACAAGATGTACAATGGTGGAACGGTAGCGCAAGACCCTACGGATTAAAAAATAGTAAAGCACACATTACCCGCTTTGTTCCTGGCCGTTCTGGAAAAGGACTAACAGACGATTTAGATGCAACAACAGATTCAATGAAAAATGGGTCTGTAAAAATATTGGATCATAATTACGGACTTTGGTATGATAGGAGGAGAGATGACCATGAGCGTATTCGCCGCATGGATGGAGATGTTTGGGCACCGTTTTATGAGCTACCATTTGCTCGCAGCGGACAAGATAAGGCTTGGGATGGTTTGAGTAAATACGACATTACAAAATACAATCTTTGGTATTGGGATAGGTTAAAAACGTTTGCAAATCTTGCCGACCAAAAAGGATTAGTTTTAATTCACGAAAACTATTTTCAGCACAACATTATTGAAGCAGGAGCTCATTATGCAGATTTCCCTTGGCGTACTGCTAATAACATTAATAACACTGGTTTTCCAGAACCAGTTCCATATGCTGGCGATAAACGGGTGTTCATGGCAGAACAGTTTTACGATATTTCTAATGCCAATCGCAGGGCAATTCACAAAGCATATATCTATAAATGTTTAGAAAATTTTAACGACAATAATGGCGTTATACAATTAATTGGGGCAGAATTTACTGGTCCGCTGCATTTTGTGCAGTTTTGGATTGACACCATTAAAGAATGGGAAAAAGAAACTGGCAAACATCCAATTATTGGTTTAAGTGTTACTAAAGATGTACAGGATGCAATCCTAGCAGACCCAAACAGAGCAACCGTTATAGATTTAATCGACATAAGATATTGGCATTACCAAGAAGATGGAACCGCTTATGCACCACAAGGTGGACAAAATTTAGCTCCAAGACAGCACGCTCGTTTGTTGAAACCTAAGAAAACTTCTTTTGAACAAGTTTATCACGCAGTTGCAGAATACAAAACAAAATTTCCTGACAAAGTGGTAATTTATTCTGGCGATAATTTTGACAGCTATGGCTGGGCAATTTTAATGGCAGGAGGTTCTTTGTCGAACGTTTCAGGCATCAGCGCTGCTAACCTAACATTAGCGGCAACAATGAAACCATTTTTATTGGGAACAACTAAGCAATACGGATTGGCAAATGCTGGCAAAGCTTACATTTTATACAACTCATCGGCGGATGCCATAAACTTAGACTTAACCAAAGCCGCGGGAACTTTTAGCCTAAAAATTCAGAATACCAGAAATGGATCTATTTTAAAAGAGGAAAAAGTAAATGCAGGTTCAATCATCAAAATAAATAAAGTTGGCAATGGCGATGAAGTTATCGTC